>DATCGH010000342.1:0-3709 GCA_036509055.1 Caldimonas sp. | reverse complement strand
CTCGCCTGCTGACCGAGCCAGGTCGGCGTGCACTCGTTGCCGGGCCGGTTGCCGAACTCGCGCGCCAGGGTCACGCCCTCGGCGATGGCCGCGCCCCGGGTCAGCCCGGCCTGCACGCCCTTGGCCTCGGCCTTCTGGCAGACCAGGGTGAGCGAGTCCGCGGCCCAGGGCGCCGGCGCGCTCGGCTTCGTGTGCCGATACAGGTAGGTGGCGTCGGCGAGGGCGAGCACCGCGGCCTCTGCATGGGCGTCGCTCATCGTTGCGCTGCCGGCCCAGGCCACGGCCAGGCTCTTGGCGCCGCCGCCCTTGAGGGCGGCGAAGCCCTGCGCGACCGCGGTCTTGAACGACTTGGCGGCGGCATCGGCCGCAACCGCGACCACCACCCGCCGCGCGGCGAAGCCCGCGGGCCGGTGCAGATAGAGCGTCTTGCCCTTCTTCAGCGCCAGGTCGCCCTCGGCGACGGCATCGGTCAGCAGGTCCGCGAGCGGCGCACCGAGGCCGCTGTCGACGGAGCCCGCGGCAACGACGAGGACGAGCGCGTCGACCTCGAGCTTGCCGAGGCCCTGGGGAGGCGCGACACGATGACCGAAGTCCATAATTCTCCGAGCAGTGAACAAGCGAACGATGTTATTCGATTCCACTTTGCGTCGAGAGCTGGCACGCAACTTCGGCGGCACGCTGGTCGTGCTCATGACGATCGTCCTCACCATCCTCTTCATCCGCACCCTCGGCCAGGCGGCGGTCGGGCGGATCGACCCGCAGGACGTGGCGCTGCTGCTCGCCTACGTCGCTCTCGGCAACCTGCCGACCCTGCTGGCTGCATCGATGTTCATCGCCGTGGTGGCGACGCTGTCGCGCATGTACCGGGCGAGCGAGATGACGATCTGGTTCGCCAGCGGCGTGTCGCTGCAGCGCTTCGTCCGGCCGGTGCTGCAGACGAGCTGGCCGGTGCTGCTGCTGATCGCCGCGCTCGCCCTCTTCGTCTGGCCCTGGCAGAACGCGCGCACCGCCGAGCTCAAGGAGGTGTTCGAGCGGCGCTCTGATCTCTCGCGGGTCGCCCCGGGCCAGTTCCAGAGTTCGGGCGACGGCCAGCGCACCTTCTTCTTCGAGGGCGCCGCGAGCGATACCACCAGCGGCCGCAACGTCCTCATCGTCGCCTCGCGCGGCAGCGTCGAGGCGGTCACCACCGCGCGCAGCGGCCGCATCGACAGCACCGAGGGCAGCCGCTTCATCGTCCTCGACCAAGGCCAGCGCAACGAGCAGGACGCGAGCAACGGCGAGAAGACGCTGTCGCGCTTCGAGAGCTTCCGCTCCCTGGCCGGCGAGCGCGTGGTCGATCCGGGCGAGACCCTGCCGCCGAAGGCACGGCCGACGCTGCAGCTGCTGCGTGAGGCGAGCGCCCTCAATCACGGCGAGCTGGTCTGGCGCCTCGGCCTGATCCTGGCCGCGGGCAACATGCTCCTGCTCGGCATCGGCATGTCGGCCTCGAACCCGCGGCACGCGAGCAACTGGAACCTGCTGTTCGCCCTGTTCGGCTTCTTCGCCTACTACAACTTCATCAACCTCACCCAGGCCTGGGTGAGCGCCGGCCGGCTCGGCCTCGGCCCGGCCCTGCTCGCCACCCACGGCTCGGCCCTGTTGATGGGCGTCGGCCTGCTCTGGTGGCGCGAGCAAGGGGCCGGCGGGGCGGCGATGGCGCGGCGCCGTGTCCGGCGGCGGCCGGCGACGGCGGCGCCCGAAGCCGCATGAGGACGGTACGGCGGCTGTTCTATGCCGACATCGTTTCCGCCGTCGCCTTTGTCGCGCTCGCCTTCCTGGCCCTGTTCTTCTTCATCGATTTCGTCGACGAGCTCGGCAGCGTCGGCCAGCGCGGCTACACGGTGCTGCATGCCGTCGGCTACTCGCTGCTGCTCGCGCCCGGCCATCTCTACGAGCTGCTGCCGCTGGCGGTGCTGATCGGCGCCATCTATGCGCTGGCGCGGCTGGCGCAGAGCTCGCAGTACACGATCCTGCGTACCGGCGGCCTCGGTCCGGGCCGGGCGCTGGCGCTGCTCACCGGGCTGGCGCTGGCCTTCGGGGCGTTCACCTTCGTCGTCGGCGACTACCTGGCGCCGATCAGCGAGAACGTCGCCACCCAGGTGCGTGCGGCCATCCGCGGCGGCCTCAAGCTCGAGCGCTCGGGCGCCTGGATCAAGGAGCATGCCGACACCCCCGAGGGCGAGCGCAGCTATTCGATCAACGTCGCCTCGGCGGAGGCCGGCACGATCCTGCGCCAGGTGCGGATCTTCGAATTCGATGCCGACGGCCGGCTGCTCTCGCGCATTAGCGCGGCCGAGGCCAAGGTGCATGCCGATGGCCGCTGGACGCTCACGGACGTCGAGCGCACGCGCTGGCGCGACGCCGGCGTCGCCTCGACCGCCCGCCAGGAGCAGCTCGGCTCGCTCGACTGGAAGAGCACGCTCTCGCCCAAGCTCGTCGCCGCCGCCGTCCTGCCGGTGACGACGATGTCGACGGTCGAGCTCTGGCGCTACATCGACCACCTCGCGGAAAACGAGCAGACGGCGCAGCTGCAGAAGATCCAGTTCTGGAAGCGCGCCCTCTACCCGTTCGCCTGCCTGGTGATGATCGCCCTGGCCCTGCCCTTCGCCTACCTCAGCGCCCGCTCCGGCGGCGTCAGCCTCAAGGTTTTCATCGGCATCATGCTGGGCGTGAGCTTCGTGCTGGTGAACAACGTCTTTCGCCATCTCGGCCTGCTCGGCAACTGGACCCCCTGGGTCGTCGCCGCCGCCCCGGGCGCGCTCTACCTGATGGCCTCGCTCGCTGCCTTCGTCTGGCTGGTGCGCTACCGATGAGCTCTGGCCTGATCCTGTTCGCCCACGGCGCCCGCGACCCGCGCTGGGCCGAGCCGTTCCTGGCGATCGCCGAGCGGATCCGCCTGGCCGACCCGGCACGCCCGGTCGAGCTGGCCTTCCTCGAGCTGATGGAGCCGGACCTTGCCGAGGCGGCGCGGCGCCTCGCCGCCGGCGGCGCCACCCGGATCGACGTCGTCCCCCTCTTCCTCGGCATGGGCGGGCACCTGCGCAACGACCTGCCGCCGCTGGTCGAGACGGTGCGGGCGGCGCTGCCGGCGGTCGAGTTCCGCCTCCATCCGGCGATCGGCGAGAACGACGCGGTGATCGCGGTCGTCGCCTCCGCGGCCCTCGCTGCCGCCCGCTTCGGTGAATAATCCGCGGCTTCGCGTTCGCGTGCCTTTCACTGCGTCATCCGGCCTACCGGCTGTCAGCCTCTCGCCATGAACCTCCACCAGTTCAGGTTCGTCCAGGAAGCGGTTCGCCGCGACCTCAACCTCACCGAGACCGCGAAGGCGCTCTTCACCTCGCAGCCCGGAGTCTCGAAGGCGATCCTGGAGCTCGAAGGCGAGCTCGGCATCGACATCTTCGCCCGCCACGGCAAGCGCCTGCGGCGGATCACCGAGCCGGGCCGCGAGGTGCTGAAGTCGATCGAGGTGATCATGCGCGAGGTCGCCAACCTGAAGCGGATCGGCGAGGAGTTCTCGAAGCAGGACGCCGGCACCCTCTCGATCGCCACCACCCACAGCCAGGCGCGCTACTTCCTGCCCGCGCCGATCGCGCAGATGCGCAAGCGCTTCCCGAAGGTGACGATCAGCATGCACCAGGGCACGCCCGAGCAGGTGGCGAAGATGGTCTAC
>DATCGH010000341.1:0-2720 GCA_036509055.1 Caldimonas sp. | reverse complement strand
GGGCTTGGCGACGTAATGCTTGGCAAGCACGTCGCCCGGATACTTCAGCTGCCGCAGGAAGTTGCAGAAGGTGTTGACGATCACCGGTCCTTCGCCCGCCGCGTCCGGCGCCCCGACCACCTGATGTAGCCATTCGATCCGGATGATCTCCAGGTAGCGGATGTAGATCGTGTTGTTGACATGGCCCATCGCATCCATGTCACCCCAGCGGAAGGGGATCACCATCTCCAGGGTCAGCTTCTTGGCTTCGGGCAACTCGAATCGCACCGGAGGTTCCCTTCGCGCTCAGGACCGCGGAATGTCGAGCTCGGCGCAGACGCGGTCGAGCTGGCTGCGCAGCGCGGCGATCTCCGATTCCGCCGCCGACACGCGGGCCTTGAGCGCCGCCAGCTCGCTCACCGCCACGAAATCCTCGTCGTCGCTGGCACCCGCCGGCCCCGTCGCCGTCGCATCGACCGGGCCGGTCAGCAGCTGCGCCCAGCGTGCTTCCCGCGCCCCCGGCATCCGCGCCAGGCGCACCACGAGCGGTCCGCCCTTCTCTTCCGGACGCGCGGCGAGCTCGTCGAGGAACCCTTCCACCGCCGAAACATCGGCGAAGCGGTGCAGCCGCTCGCTGTTGGCGCGGAGCTCCGAGATCGTTTGCGGCCCGCGCAGCATCAGCACCGCGAGCAGCGCCACCGACTGCGAAGGCAGGCCCAGGGCGCGGCCCAGGTTGTGCTCGTAGCGGCTGACCCGGGAGCCACTCGATTCGAAGGCCAGCGAGAGCAGCTTCAGCGCATCGACGGCCGCCTGGACCTCGCCCTCGCTCGCCGCCAGCACCGGATCGCGTGCCGTCTTCTGGTTGCAGCCGAGGGTCAGCGAGTTGAGCGAGAGCGGGTAGCTGTCGGGCACGGTATGCGCCTTCTCGACGAGCACGCCGAGCACCCGAGACTCCAGCAGCGAAAGCGGCCTCATCCGCGCCGAGCCTGGGTCGAGAGGGCTACAGGCCGAAGCCGTCGTCGGCCGAGATCACCGCGCCGTTGACGAAATGGCTCTCGTTGGCGCAAAGCATCAGCAGCGCCGGATCGAGGAAATCGGGAGAACCGATGCGTTTCCTCGGCATCGAGTCGATGAACTTCTTGCCCGAATCGGTCTGCCACTGATGGTGATTGATCTCGGTGTCGATGTACCCCGGGCACAGGGCGTTCACGTTGATGCCGTAACGGCCCCACTCCAGCGCCATCGCCTTGGTCATGTGGATCACCGCCGCCTTGCTCATGGCGTAGGCGCCGATCCGGCCGAGCACGCGCAGCCCCGCCACCGAGGCGACATTGACGATCCGCCCGCCGGTGAAGGTGCCGGGCGCCGCGCCTTGGGCACGAGCGATCATCCGCTTGCCCACCTCCTGCGCCACGAAGAAGGCACCGCGCACGTTGACGTCGAAGATGTAGTCGAAGTCTTCCGGCGTCACCTCCACCAGCTTCTGCGTCGTCGCCACGCCCGAGTTGTTGATCAGGATGTCGATCGTGCCCATCTCGGTCTCGGTATGCGCCACCGCCGAGCGGATGCCGTCGTGGTCGGTCACGTCGAGCGGCACCACGTGCGCATCGCCGCCCTCGGCCTCGATCTCGGCACGCAGGGTCTTCAGGCGCTCCACCCGCCTTCCGGCAAGTGCGACGCCGGCACCCGCTTTGGCCAGAATGCGCGCAAACTGGGCGCCCAGGCCGCTCGAGGCGCCGGTGACGAGCGCGACCCGGCCCGAGAGATCGATCGTGTAGCTCATAGGGAAAAGGCGCTCCGTAGAATCGACGACGAGTGTAGCCAAGAGAAGACCAATGACACCCGATGCAATCCTCGCGCAATACGGTCCTCGCGAAGCGATGGAATACGACGTGGTCGTGGTCGGCGCGGGACCCGCGGGCCTGGCCACCGCCATCCGCCTGAAGCAGCTCGCCCGGGAGCGCTCGCACGAGATCTCGGTGGTCGTGCTCGAGAAAGGCTCGGAACCCGGCGCGCACATCCTTTCCGGCGCGATCATGGATCCGCGTGCCATCACCGAGCTGCTGCCGAAATGGAAGGAGGACGGCGCGCCCCTCAACCAGCCGGTCACCGCCGACCGCTTCCTCTTCCTCAGCGAAACCGGTGCCAAGGCGACGCCCGAGTTCTTCCTGCCCGACTGCTTCAAGAATCACGGCAACTACATCATCAGCCTCGGCAACGTGGTCAAGTGGCTCGCGGCCCAGGCCGAGGCGCTCGGCGTCGAGATCTTTCCCGGCTTCCCGGCGGCCGAGGTGCTCTATGCCGAGAACGGCGCCGTCAAGGGCGTGGCCACCGGCAACATGGGGATCGGCAAAGACGGCGAGCCGACCGAGGGCTTCCAGCTCGGCATGGAGCTGCACGGCAAGTACACGATCTTTGCCGAGGGCGCGCGCGGCAGCCTCGGCCGGCAGCTGATCTCGCGCTTCTCGCTCGATGCGGGCAAAGACCCGCAAAGCTACGCGATCGGCGTCAAGGAGCTGTGGGAGGTGGAGCCGTCGAAGGCCGCGCCCGGCCTCGTGATCCACACCGCGGGCTGGCCGCTCGATCCCGACACCTACGGAGGCTCCTTCCTCTACCACCTCGACAACAACCAGGTCACGCTCGGCTTCGTCGTCGGCCTCGACTACACCAACCCCTGGCTGAGCCCGTTCGAGGAGATGCAGCGCTGGAAGACGCACCCCGAGATCAGAAAGACGCTCGAG
>DATCGH010000340.1:0-2340 GCA_036509055.1 Caldimonas sp. | reverse complement strand
TCGAGCCTGGTCGGCAGCCTGGTCGAGGCGCTGAAGGTCAACCTCGCGCGCAAGAGCACGCGCGTGCGGCTGTTCGAGCTCGGCAAGGTCTACCTGCGCGACCCGAGCGTTCCGGCGGGCGACGCCGCCGTGGCGGGCCTGCGCCAGCCGCTGAAGATTGCCGGCCTCGCCTTCGGCGCGGCGATGCCGCTGCAGTGGGGCGACGCTGAGCGCGCGGTCGACTTCTTCGACGTCAAGGGCGACATCGAGGCGCTGTTCGGTCGCCTCCGGCCGAGCTTCGCGCCGGCAGCGCATCCAGCGCTCCATCCGGGGCGCAGCGCCGCGATCGCGATCGACGGCCGCGCCATCGGCTTCATCGGCGAACTGCATCCGCGCTGGCGTCAGGCGTACGAGCTGCCCGGCAACGCCGTCGTGTTCGAGATCGATGCCGAGGTCTTGATGCATCGCCCGGTGCCGAGCTTCGAGCCGCTGCCGAAGCAGCAACCGGCGTGGCGCGACCTCGCCGTCGTCGCCCGCAAGAATGTCACTCACCAGGCGCTGCAGGCGGCAGTCGAGGCGGCCGCGGGCGGCGTCGTCCGTGCCTCGACGCTGTTCGACATCTACGAGCCGAAGGCCCCGGTGCCCGGCATCGCCGCCGATGAGCGAAGCCTCGCGCTCCGGCTCGAGCTGCGCGACGATACTCAGACGCTGACCGACGAGCGCATCGAGAGCGTCGTCGCCGGCGTCCTGGCCGCGCTCGAGTCGCGTCTCGGGGTTCGCCTTCGGGCCCAGTGATCGGAGCATCGACGACCATGGCCACCCGCACCCCGCCCGCGCCGCGCAGCCTGCAGCCCACGCTGGTGACGCCGACCCTCACCAAGGCCGAGCTCGCCGAGCTGCTGTTCGAGCGCCTCGGCCTCAACAAGCGCGAGTCGAAGGACATGGTCGAGGCCTTCTTCGACCTGATCCACAAGACCCTGCTGGAGGGCGACGACGTCAAGATGTCGGGCTTCGGCAACTTCAACATCCGGCGCAAGGCACCCCGTCCGGGCCGCAACCCGCGGACCGGCGAAGCCATCCCGATCAAGGCCCGGCATGTCGTGACATTTCACGCAAGTCATAAACTGAAGGGAGTCGTGCAAGGCGACACGCCGCCGGCGGATGAGTTCGAGTAAAGTCGAGGTTTATCTCCTGATCTTGTTGATTTCATGGAGAAATCCCTCCCGCCGATCCCTGCCAAGCGCTACTTCACGATCGGCGAAGTGAGCGAGCTTTGCGGCGTCAAGCCGTACGTGCTGCGCTACTGGGAGCAGGAGTTCACCCAGCTCAAGCCGATGAAACGGCGCGGCAATCGCCGCTACTACCAGCACCATGAGGTGCTGCTGATCCGGCGGATTCGTGAGCTCCTTTACGAACAGGGCTTCACCATCAGCGGCGCCCGCAATCGCCTCGCCGACGCCGGCGCACATCGGGCCAATGCACAGGCCGCTCGGGCCGAAGCTGTCGCACACGTCGAACCGGCGATGCCCCCGCGGCATGACCGTCGCGCCACGGACGTGCTTGCCCGGGACGAACCGGAGGCCGAATCGCCCATCGCGCCGCTCTTCACCCTGTCGGCGGCGCAGGTGCGACAGGAACTGCTCTCGATCCGCGGCCTCCTCGTTCCCTGAGAGCTGCGAGAGGGCCCGCCTATAATCCCGGCGAACGGGGCGTAGCGCAGCCTGGTAGCGCACTTGCATGGGGTGCAAGGGGTCGCGAGTTCGAATCCCGCCGTCCCGACCAATGAAAGTCCACGGGTTACAGCAGCGATGCTGTAGCCCGTTTGACTTTTCAGAGTCCGTGCCCTCACGGTACCCTCAAAATCTGTGAGCCGACTGGCGCTCTAGGGCTTGGTGGCGATCCCGACCGTGATCGTCCGCTGTCCGGCAACGTGACTCACCTGAAGCCGTTGCACGGCCCGTACCGCGCGGTGCATAGCTGTTCCTTGGTGGGCAGAATACCGGAGTGTCGCTTCGCCTTCACCCACCGGACATTCGCCGCCGATTGCGCACGCGCGACCTATCCGGCTGCGTGCTGGTATCCACCTCGCGCCCCTGCCGCATGTGCGAGACAGGCGCCGGCCGGGCCGGTATCTCGCGGATGGTTTACGGCGAGACGTTGGCCGACGCCGGGGCTCCCCGGTGAGGCGCCGCACGCTGGTGGCCGGCGGCGCGGCATGGCCCCTGCGGGTTCGTGCCGATGCTTCGTTGCTGGTAGGCGTTGCCCAAGACGGCGACATGGCGGCCCTGAGGCGGCTGCTCGATTCGGGCGTGCCGGTGGACGCGCGTGATGGACGCCGCCGGACCGCGCTGCTCGCGGCCA
>DATCGH010000339.1:0-6311 GCA_036509055.1 Caldimonas sp. | reverse complement strand
CCTCCTTGAGGCCGGACTTTGCCCCGCGTCCCACGAGGTGATGCCGCGAAATGAAGCTCAACAGTCCCGTCTGCTCGATCAGCGTCGGCAACATCAGCAGCATCGTCGATTCGACCTGGACCTGGGGCCGCGGCAGGTGCTTGCGGTCGAAGGTGTGATCCAGCCAGTCGCGCGTCGGCGCGCCCGGGGGTTGCAAGGCCCAGTGGTACGAGGTGAGGCCTTTCAGGGTCGGTCGAGCTTCACGGAAGACCTCATGACTGGCGCTTGCGGCCACCACGATGGCGTCGACGGCTAGGAGTTTGGACTTGTAGCCCGTCTCTGGCGCGATCTCCGTGCCGACCATCATGTCGATCTCGCCCGCAAGCAACAGGGGCCTCAAAGTGTCGACCAGGCCGACCACCGTTCGCAGCGTCACCGCTGGAGCCTCGTGGAGCAGTTGCCGCGCGACGGCCGGGAGCACGAACTGCGCCGCGGTGGGGACGATGCCGATCCGGACGTGGCCGGCGATCCCCGCTCCGATACCGGCGATCTCTCGCTTCGCATCCTCGACATCGAAGCGCATTCGCTGAGCCCACTTGAGCAGCACCGCGCCGGCCGCCGTCAGGCGGATGCCGCGCCCGGCCTTTTCGAACAGGAGGGTGCCGCAGTCTTCCTCCAGACGCCGCACGCAACTGGTGAGGGCCGGCTGCGTCCGATGGAGCTTCGCCGAGGCACGGCCCAGGTGCTGGAGAGCGGCGATGGTTTCGAAGTAGCGGAGGTCACGGAGGTCCATAGCCAAAGCCTCATTTATGAATCGCAAGTAATTATCGATTGGACTGTGGTCGCGTGGCGGCCAATACTGAGCGCCATCGAGACGCCAGAAGCGAGGCGTCCACCGCCAACCGGAGACAACCTGTGCAAACCTCTCGCCGCCTGTTGCTGGCACTCGTCGCCACTACCCTCACCACCAGCGCGCTCGCGCAAGCGTGGCCGTCCAAGCCGATCCGTGTCCTCGTGCCGTTCCCGCCCGGCGGTGGTACCGACATCGTCGCCCGCGAGGTCACGCAGGCCGTGACGACGAACACCAAGTGGACGTTCGTGATCGACAACAAGCCCGGCGCCGGCGGCAACCTCGGCGTCGACCAGGCGGCCAAGTCGTCACCTGATGGGTACACCATCGTTCTCGGCCAGACGAGCAACCTCGCGATCAACCCCACGCTCTACTCCAAGCTGCCGTACGACCCGGTCAAGGACCTGGTGCCGATCGGGCTGGTCGCGAGCGCGCCGCTCGTTCTCGTCGTGCCTAGCTCGTCGCCGTACAAGACGCTGGCCGACCTCGTCGCCGCGGCCAAAGCCAAGCCCGGCGAGGTCAACTTCGCATCGCCCGGCAACGGCACGGTCGCGCACCTCACCGGCGAAAAGTTTCAGAAGACCGCGGGCATCCGCTTCACTCACGTGCCCTACAAGGGCGCCAACCAGGCGCTCACCGACGTCATCAGCGGCCAGGTGCAGCTCTACGTCTCTTCCGTGCCTTCGGTATTGCAGCAGATCCGGACCGGCAAGCTCCGCCCGCTCGCCGTCACGTCGGAGAAGCGCGTCGACGATCTGCCGCAGACACCGACGGTCGGCGAGGCCGGCTACAAGGGCTTCGACGCTATCACCTGGTTCGGCTTCCTCGCCCCGGCGGGAACGCCGAAGGACGTCGTCGCGAAGCTGAACGCCGAGTTCAACAAGGCGCTGCAACAGCCCGAGCTGAAGAAGCGCCTCGGCGACGAAGGCGCCGACCCGCTGGGCGGCACGCCCGAGCAGTTCGCCCAGGTGATCCGCGACGACATCACCCGCTGGGGAAAGATCGTCAAGGAATCGGGCGTCAAGGTCGACTGACGCCAGGGTTCAAGCCCAAGCCTGCCGGGGCTCGCACCGGCATCCATTCCGCTCAACCTCTTGGAGATTCAGATGAGTCAAGCCGCTGCATTGCCCGACGTGATCCGTGAATTCGAACGCGTCGACCCGAAGATCGTCGACCAGGCCTCGCAATACCCGTCCTCGATCCTCGCAGACGTCGCCGGTCGCCGCGGCGCCCTCAGCGGGCGCCTCGCACCGCTGGCGCCGACGATGAAGTTCGCCGGCCCCGCGCTGACCGTCGAGGTCCGCCCCGGCGACAACCTGATGATCCACGCCGCCATGGCGATCGCCAAGCCCGGCGACGTGATCGTCGTCGACGGCAAGGGTGACCTGTCCAGCGCGCTGATGGGCGAGATCATGTGCCAGCAGTGCGTGGCATTGGGCGTGGCGGCGGTCGTGATCGACGGCGCCGTGCGCGACAGCGTCGCGATCCGCGAGCTCGGCCTGCCGATGTATGCCGCCGGCCTGAACCCGAACGGCCCGACCAAGTTCGTCCCCGGCCGCCTGAACCATCCGATCTCCGTCGGGGGCGTCACCGTCAACCCCGGCGACCTGCTCGTGGGCGATGCCGATGGCGTCACGGTCGTCGAGCGTGCCAAGGCGGCCTCGCTGCTGCCCCTCGCCGCCGAAAAGGTGGCGGCCGAGACCCAGCGCATCGCCGACATCAAGAGCCGCAAGGCGCTGCGCCCGGGCTGGCTCGACGGGGCGCTCCGCGCCGCCGGCGTCATCAAGGAAGGGGAAGCGTTGTGAGCTCGAGCAAGGCCGCGTTTCTCGTCACGGGTGCCGACCTGGCGCCAGAGGCGCTGGCGCTGCTCGGCGACTACGAGGTCGTGTTCGCTGGCAAGACGCCGACCGAGGACGACATCGTCGCCCTGTGCAGGCGGCACGATCCGGTGGCGATCATCGTGCGCTACAGCAAGGTCGGCGCGGCGGCGATGGAAGCCGCCCCGAGCCTCAGGGTGATCTCCAAGCACGGCAGCGGCACGGACACGATCGACAAGGTAGCGGCCGAGACGCGCGGCATAAAGGTGGTCGCCGCCGTCGGTGCCAACGCCGCCGCGGTGGCGGAGCAGGCCCTTGCGTTGCTGCTCGCCTGCGCCAAGTCGGTCGTGACGCTCAACGAGCGCATGCACGCCGGTCACTGGGACAAGGCGACGCACAAGAGCGTCGAACTCGAGGGGCGCACGGTGGGCGTGATCGGCCTCGGCGCGATCGGCCTGCGGTTCGCGCGCATGGCCGACGCCATGGGCATGCGTGTCCTCGGCTTCGATCCCTACGCGAAGGACTTGCCGGCCTATGTGAAGAGCACCGACCTGGCCACCGTCTGGCGCGAGTCGGATGCCATTTCGCTGCATTGCCCGCTGACGGCCGACAACGCGAAGCTGATCAACGCCCAGACGCTGGCGGCATGCAAGAAGGGCGTGCTGATCGTCAACACCGCGCGCGGTGGCTTGATCGACGAAGCAGCGCTGCTCGAGGCTATCCGCTCGGGGCGAGTCGCCAGTGCCGGGCTCGACAGCTTCGCGGTCGAGCCGATGACCGCAGCGCACCCGTTCCATGGCGAAGCCCGCATCACGCTCAGCCCGCACATCGGCGGCGTCACCGCGGATGCTTACGTGAAGATGGGTTTGGCCGCGGCAAAGAACGCGCTGGGCGTGCTGAACGCCTGACGCTCGGTTGAACGACAACACCGCTACCGGAGACAAGACCATGAAGTTCGCGACTCGATTTGCGTTCGCCGCTGCAACCCTTGCGTTCTGCGCTGTCGTGCAGGCGCAAACCTGGCCGGCCAAGCCCGTGAAGATCATCGTGCCCTATCCGCCAGGCGGCGCCGTCGACGTGGTCACGCGCAAGATGGCGGCCAAGCTGCAAGAGCAGACCGGTCAGGCCTTCATCGTCGAGAACAAGGCCGGTGCCACCGGCACGATCGGCCTTGCGGCGGTCGTGCAAGCGCCGGGCGACGGCTACACGCTGGCGGCGAACGACACGACGTACGCGCTTCTGCCCCACATCTTCAAGAAGCTGCCCTTCGACTACCAGAAGGACCTGCTGCCGGTCGGCGCCTTCGTCTTCGCGCCCATGGGCGTCGTTGTCAAGGGCGACTCCAAGTACAAGACGCTCGGCGATCTCATCGCCGCCGCCAAGGCCGAGCCCAACAGGATCACCTACGGCACGGGCGGCGCGGGGACCACGCCGCACTTCGTCAGCGAAGCGCTCGGCATCGCCGCCGGCGTGAACTTCATGCACATCCCGTTCAAGGGGGCCGGCGAGGCCACGATGGGCATGCTGTCGGGCACGATCGACTTCCAGGTCGCATCGACGCCAGGCGTGATGGGCAATGTGAAGGGCGGCAAGGCCCGCCTTCTGGCCGTGAGCGGCAGCAAGCGGATCGCGTCTCTGCCCGATGTGCCTACCTTCGCCGAGGCCGGGGTCAAGAACTTCGGGCTGATCAACTTCACCGGCCTGTGGGCGCCCAAGGGCACGCCGCAAGCCGTGATCGACCGGCTTCAGAAAGAGATCGCGACCGCGATGGCAACGTCCGACATGAAGACGTTCGCCGAGAGCATTGCGTCCGAGCCCGGCTACTGGGATGCTGCAGCCTTCTCGAAGGATCTCGGCGAGCGTACGGCCTACTGGGGCAAGGTCGCCGCGAACACCGCGTTCGAGAAGCAGTAGTCTTTCACTGCGATCCGCGCCAGGAGGTTCGAATGTTCCAGCTGCAGCCTCCTCAGGTTCGCCAGGCCGAGGTCTTCACCCGGATGCCCGACCGCTTTCGCCGCAAGGGTGTCCGCTCCGACTGGGCCGACGCCAACCGCGGCGGCCAGCCGACCGACTCGTTCCTCGAGGGGCCGGTGCATGACCCAGACGGCAACCTCTACGTGACCGACATTCCGTTCGGCCGCATCTTTCGAATCGATGCGGCGGGCGCCTGGGAACAGGTCGCCGAGTACGAAGGCGAGCCCAACGGGATGAAGTTCCTGAATGCTCGCGAGCTTCTGATCACGGATTACAAGAACGGCCTGATGGCGTGCGACATCGCGACCGGTACGGTGCGGCCGTTCCTCGAGCGGCGAAACAGCGAACGCTTCAAGGGCGTGAACGACCTGACGTTCGACTCGGCGGGGAACCTCTACTTCACCGACCAGGGGCAGACGGGCCTTCACGATCCGACGGGCCGTGTCTACCGTCTTCGGCCGAGCGGCCAGCTCGACCTGCTGCTGGACAACGTTCCGAGTCCGAACGGCGTCGTGCTGTCGCCGGACGAGAAAGTGCTCTTCGTCGCGGCGACGCGAGGGAATTCGGTCTGGCGCGCGCCGCTTGCCAGCAACGGCTGCGTTTCCAAGGTCGGCCAGTTCTTCACGTCGCACGGTCCGAGCGGCCCGGACGGCCTCGCGATGGACGAACGCGGCCGCCTCGTGGTCGCCAACCCCGGCCTCGGCGTGGCCTGGGTCCTCAACCCACGGGGGGAGCCGGAATGGGTCATCCGGAGTTCCGAGGGCGCATCACTCACGAACGTCGCCTTCGGCGGCCCGGAGCGCAAGACCTTGTTCTGCACCGAGTCGATCAGTGGCTGCGTCCTGCGCGCAGACCTGGACGTCGCCGGACTTCCCGTCAATCGAGGCCCGTCATGACGCTTGGCCGGTTTCTCGCCTCATTCATCTAGTCACATCAGAAGCCGCAACTCGACAGCTAGGCAACTCGGCACCACGGAGACATTCATGGAAGACGTTCTCACCTCCGCCGTCACGCCGCAGAGGCCACGCCCGCCTGAGCGTTCCCGAACTCAAGGAGATCCGACCATGAAAGCTTCCGACCTGTTCGTCAAAGCCCTCGAGAACGAGGGCGTCGATCGAATCTTCGCCGTGCCCGGCGAGGAAAACCTGGACGTCGTCGAGTCGTTGCGCACCTCGAGCATCGAGCTCGTCCTGGTCCGTCACGAGCAGTCGGCCGCCTTCATGGCCGCGACCCACGGCCGCCTCACCGGTCGTCCCGGCGTGTGCATGGCCACACTCGGCCCGGGCGCCCTGAACCTCGTCACCGGAGCGGCCTACGCCCATCTCGGCGCGATGCCGATGATCCTGATCACCGGCCAGAAGGCGATCATGAGCGCGCGCCAGGCGCGCTTCCAGATCGTCGACATCGTCGCGACGATGAAGCCGCTGACCAAGTCGTCGCGCCAGATCATCAGCGCCGCCAGCATTCCAACCGTCGTGCGCGACGCATTTCGCCTGGCGTCGGAAGAGCGTCCTGGCCCGGTGCATCTCGAACTTCCCGAGGACATCGCAGGCGAGAAGCTCGATGAGGACGTGCCGCTGGTCCGGGCGCACCCGATCGAGATCCCGGTGGCGCACGCCGCCGCGCTCGACAGGGCCGCGGAGTTGCTGATGCGAGCCGAGCGGCCGCTGGTGATGTTCGGCGCTGCGTCC
>DATCGH010000338.1:0-13852 GCA_036509055.1 Caldimonas sp. | reverse complement strand
TGCCGGCGAAGCTCGGTGACCGTCCGCTGCACCTCATCCATCTCCGAGCGCGTCGGAATGTGCATCGCGTCGCACCAGGCTTCAGCGATCTTTCGTTCCTGGAGGCGGTAGTCGGACGCCGAGCGCAGCATCTGCTTCTGGGCCTCGACGAACTCGTCGGTCCGATGCACATCAATCATGGTGTCGTTGACGACTGACAGCCACCGGTCGGTCATGCCTCGCCAAGTCGACGGCAGCTTCTCCCTGGACGATGCAAGCTCCTTGGAGAACTTCGCGAATGCGGTATTCCAGCCCTTCATCAGCACTGCCTGAAACGCCGCGACGTTCTGGTCGCGCCGCGTCGCCAGTTGACGGAACTCCAGGAGCTTGCGATCGAGGTCGAACAAGGTCGCGTACTTCGGACCCTCGAGCACCTGTCGAAGTCCGATGTCGAAGACGCCCGCGCCGTTTCCGAGCCATCGCTCGGGTGCGAACATGGCGCGCAGGGATTCGGGCTTGGAGAAGTCGAAGGCACCGCCTTCCTTGACGAACTCGGACCACCGGTTGATCGACTCGGTCCAGGTGTCCCGGAGTTCCTCGAACTGCTCCTGCAGCGGCGGGACGGCTGCAGGAGCGCCACCGGCGTCGGCCGGCGTGGGAAACATGCTCTTCAGCATGGCCGCCTGGGCAGTCGCCCAGGACTCGAATGAAAACGGAGATTCACTCATTCGAACACCACGACTTGGCGGATTGCCTTGCCCTCGTGCAGCAGGTCGAAGCCGAGGTTGATCTCGTCGAGCTTCAGACGGCCTGTCAGGAGCTTGCCGACCGGCAGTCGCCCTTGCGAGAACAGGTCGACGAACCGGGGGATGTCGCGCGATGGAACGCACGTTCCGATGTAGCTTCCCTTCAGCGTGCGTTCCTCGGCCACCAGGCTGACGGCAGGCAAAGGAAGGACGGCGGTCGACGGCGGCAGTCCCGCAGTGACGGTCATGCCACCGCGCCGGGTGATCTTGTAGGCAAGCTCGAGGGCTCGGATCGACCCGGCGAACTCGAATGCGTACTCGACGCCGCCGGCGCTGATGGAACGGATCTGCTCCGAAGCGTCGGACGTGCCGGCGTTGACCGTATGCGTCGCACCGAGGAGGATCGCTTGCTGCAGCTTGTCGTCGGAGAGGTCGACGGCAATGATTTGTCGAGCGCCGGCGGCCTTGGCGCCTATGAGGGCTGCCAAGCCGACGCCACCGAGTCCGATGACCGCGACGGATGACCCGAAGCTGACCTTGGCGGTGTTGACGACTGCACCCACGCCCGTGAGGACTGCGCAGCCGAAAAGGGCCGCGTGATCAAGCGGAATCGACGGATCGATCTTGACGATCGAATGCCGGGAGACCGTCGCGTACTCGGCGAACACGGAACAGCCGAGATGGTGATTCAGCGGCGCTCCGTCGCGCGTCAATCGGCGCGCACCGGAGAGAAGCGTCCCCGCCCCGTTGGCTGCCGCGCCAGGCTCGCAAAGCGCTGGTCTGCCCTCGGCGCAGGGGGCACAGTGGCCGCAACTGGGAACGAAGACCACGACAACGTGGTCTCCGACCTTGAGGTCGGAAACGCCTTCCCCGAGTTCGTGGACGATGCCGGCAGCCTCGTGACCGAGCGCCATCGGCATCGGTCGCGGTCGATCGCCGTTTATGACCGAAAGATCGGAATGGCACAAGCCCGCGGCCGCAACCTTGATGAGCACCTCAGCATATCCAGGAGGCGCGAGATCAACGGTCGTGATTTTCAGCGGTTTGGACGTCGCATATGGATGGGTGGCTCCCATGTTGTCCAGCACGGCGGCTCTGATCCTCATTCCTCGACTCCTAGTTGTTGGCCGCTCAGGCAAGGCCGCCGTGGCACACGCGATCGCGGCGTTCAGAGCGGGGACTTCATCCCCTTGAGCTTGGCCGTGAGCTTCATGTTCTCGGAGTAGTCCACCGGACAGTCGATGATGACCACGGTGTCGTCGGCAATCGCCTGGCGAAGCGTCGGCGCGAGGTCCTCCGCCCGTTCGACCCGATAGCCCTTGGCGCCGAAGCTCTCGGCGTACTTCACGAAGTCCGGATTCTTGAAGGTGATGTGGCTGGGACGCCCGAAGTGGCGGAGCTGGTGCCAGGTGATCAGGCCGTACTCGGAATCGTTCCAGATCAGGACCACGAAAGCCGTCTTCATGCGCATCGCGGTTTCGATCTCCTGCGAATTCATCATGAAGCCGGCATCGCCCGTGACCGCGACAATCTTGCGATCGGGATAGGCCAGCTTGGCCGCGATGGCGCCCGGCACCGCGATGCCCATCGCTGCGAAACCGTTCGAGATGATGCAGGTGTTGGGCCGCTCGGCCTTGTACATCCGCGACATCCACATCTTGTGTGCGCCGACGTCGGAAATCGCGATGTCGTCCGGTCCGAGCACCTCGCGCAGATCCCAGACGATCTTCTGCGGCTTGATCGGAAATCCAGTGTCCTTCGCGTACTCCGCTCGATCGGCGGTGATCGCCTTGCGCACGGCCTTGAACGGCGACGAGCTCTGCGGCTTGGCGCGCAATGCCAGCGCACGAAGCGAGGTGGGGATATCTCCGAGCACACCGACCGACACGATGTAGTTTGCGTCGACCTCCGCGGGGAGAGCGTCGATGTGAATGATGGTCTTGTTGCCATCGGGATTCCACATGTCGGGGTGGTACTCGACCATGTCGTAGCCGACGCAGATGATCACGTCGGCCTTCTCGAACGCGAACCACGGCAGGTCCCGAGCCTTCAGACCGATCGTTCCAAGCGACAGGTCATTGGTGAATGGCATCACGCCCTTGGCCATGAAGGTATTTGCCACCGGGATCCGCAGCACCTCGGCGAAGGTCACCAGCGCATCCGCCGCGCCCTGGCGGATCACGCCGTTGCCGGCGAGGATCATCGGCGCCTTGGCTGCGGTGATCAGCTTTGCCGCTTCCTCCACCTTGTGGCCTGGGGCCTCGGACGTGTATGCCGTCTGGACCTTGATCGGCTTCTTGTCCGTGGGCATCTCGGCGACGTTCTCGGGAAAGTCGATGAAGGTGGCACCGGGCTTCTCCGTCTGCGCCACCTTGAACGCCTTGCGAACGATCTCGGGCACGATGCCCGGCTCGAGAATCTGCGTCGAATACTTCGTGATCGGATCGAACATGCTCACGAGATCCAGGATCTGGTGGCTCTCCTTGTGCAGACGGGTTGTGGCGCCTTGTCCGGCAATCGCCACGATCGGCGCGCGATCCATGTTCGCGTCGGCGACGCCGGTGATGAGGTTTGTCGCCCCGGGACCCAGGGTGGACATGCACACCCCAGCGCGCCCGGTCAGGCGACCGTACACGTCAGCCATGAACGCGGCGCCCTGTTCGTGGTGCGTGGTGACGAACTTGATGGGACTGTCCAGCAGGGCATCCATCACGTCGATGTTTTCTTCGCCGGGAATGCCGAAGATGTACTCGACACCTTCGTTCTCCAGGCACTTGACGAACAGGTCAGCGGCTTTCATTCAGGCTCCTCTCGCGTCTTCGCGACAGTGGTTAGTCGTTTTTGATGTGCTGGATCAGCGCGGAGGTCAGCTCGGCAGTCGATGCCTTACCGCCAAGGTCTCCCGTCCTGACCTGATCCTGGTTCAGCGTCCGGTCGATTGCGTGGCGCAGGCGCAATGCCAAGTCCTGACGGCTGACGTGATCGAGCATCAGTGCTGCGGCCAGCAGCAAGGCCAGCGGGTTGGCGATGCCTTTGCCGGCAATGTCCGGCGCGGAGCCGTGCACCGCCTCGAAGATGGCCGCGCTGGCACCGATATTTGCCCCTGGGGCCATCCCCAGCCCGCCGACCAGCCCGGCGATCAGGTCGGAAAGAATGTCCCCGAAGAGGTTGGTACAGAGGATGACGTCGAACTGCCACGGGTCGAGCACGAGCTGCATCGAGCACGCGTCTACGATTCGGTCGTCCATCGCAACTCGGCCTTCGTAGCGCTTTCCGACTTCTCTGGCCGTTTCGAGAAAGACGCCCGTAAGCGCCTTCATGATGTTGGCCTTGTGAATGATCGTTACCTTCTTGCGGCCGTTCTTCAGGGCATAGTCAAACGCGAACTCCGCGATACGTCGGCAACCATGGCGCGTGTTGACCCCGGAGCCGATGGCCACGCCGTGCGGGTCGTCGCCGATCGGAATGAAGTGCTCGAACCCGACGTACAGGCCTTCGAGGTTTTCGCGGATCAGGACGAGATCGATGTCGTCGTAGCGTCCTCCCGGGATCAATGTCCTTGCAGGACGGACGTTGCCGAAGAGCTGAAACTCTTCACGCAGGCGAACGTTCGATGACCGAAACCCTCCGCCGACCGGAGTGGTCAGTGGCCCCTTGAGGGCCAGGCCGGTGCGGCGGATGCTTTCGAGGGTCGCCGGAGGCAGGGGATCGCCGCAGGCCTCGACGCCGGCCATTCCGGCATGATGCGTCTCCCAGTCGAAAGGCGCGCCCAGCGCTTCGAGGACCGCCAGAGTGGCCTCCACGATCTCTGGACCGATCCCGTCACCGGGAATCAGTGTTGCTCGTATGGCGTTCTTGCTGGACTCTGCCGTCATGTTCATCTCCGGGCCGGATGTGCAAAGGGTGCGCGCTCAGGGGGTGGGTGCTTCAGCGGCCTCGATGCATCGCTTCGGCGCGGTGTTGCCGGCGTGAATACCGGATGCTGAGGCGGGAAGGACGCGGGTTGCTTTCACGGAGCTTTCACTCCGGGTCCCTGTGGTTTCAGTACTTACCCTGAAACAGCCGCGACGTTCCCGCTCGGCCACACGAAGCTCACTCGCAACCCGCCGGCACCGCCGGGTGCGTCGGCAAGCTCGAGCTCGATGCCGTGACTAGCGCAAATTTCCTTCACGATGGCAAGGCCGAGGCCGCTCCCTTGCTCCTTCGATCCCGCCATGCGATAGAACCTCTCTAGCACCCTGGCTCGTTCGGCAGCTGGTATCCCCGGACCGTTGTCGACCACCTGCAGCGTGGGACGCGACTGGTCCTTGCCGACAATGACGGTCACGCGACCCCGCTCTTGGGTATAGACGATGGCGTTGTGAACGACGTTGGCGATGAGCTCGTGCAGCAGCACATGCTCGCCGCGCACGATCAGCGGATCGCCGCCCTCGAATCCGAGATCGATGCCCTTGCTCCTGGCCGCCGACAGCATCTCGAGGGTCACGTCGCGAGCAAGCTCCGTCAGATCGATGTCTTGAAACTCGAGAGAACGTCCGGGCTCGCTGCGCGCCAGCGCGAGCAATTGGCCAACCAGCCGACCTGTAGTGCCGGTGGTCTCGTACAGACGGGTAACGACGGCACGCATGCTGTCGAGATCTGTCTGCATCAGGGCGTGGTCGACCTCGGCCCGAAGCACCGTTAGCGGAGTCTTCAGCTGATGCGAGGCATTGGCAACGAAGCGCGCCTGGGCCTCGCTGAGCAGGCGCTGGCGCTCGGTATGGGAATTGATGGCATGGATGAGGGGTGCCACTTCTCGCGGCACGGCGCGCGTGTCGATGGGTGTCAGGTCGTGCGCCCCGCGGGCGCGCACTTGGCGCCGCAACAGTGTCAGCGGAGACAGGCCTTGCCGTATTCCCAACACGATCAGGCCTGCGGCACTGGCGATCAGCAGAAGTTGGAGCGCCGCCGACTCGGTCATGATGCGACGGCTGAGCTGGCGTCGGGCGTCCAGCGTCTCGGCCACCTGCACGAGCAGGGGGCGTTGCTCGGTGTCGTCGAGCAACGCATACTTCACCGCCACGATACGAATGTCCTGGTTCTTGTAGACGGCATCGTAGAAGACCGGCCCTTCGCCCGTCGGGCCTGCCGGCGCCGGAAGGTCCTCGTAGCCCGTGACGTAGCGGCCGTCGCGCAGGTCGGCCACACGATAGAAGATGCGATCCTGGGCGTCCGTACGCAGCATTTCCAGTGCGGCGTAAGGGAGCTCGGCAACCACTTCGCCGTCGACCAGGCTCAGGCGCTCGCTGATGACCAATGCCGAGCCGAGCAGCGTGCGATCGTAGGCTTCATGCGCCTGCGCGAGACTGCGCACGTTGCCGATGATGGACCCCAGTGCCCAGAGCACAAGCGTGGGCAACAACACCCACCCCAGCAGCAGGCTACTCAGGCGCCTCATCGCTTGGCTCAAGCACGTAGCCCAATCCGCGCACCGTGTGGATCGCGGCGCCGCTGCCCTGGAGCCTGCGACGCAGGCGATGCACGTAGACCTCCAGCGCATCGTGGCTCAGCACCGAGTCGCTGGAGCGCAGTCCGTCTGCCAGCAGGTTCTTGCTGACGGGGCGGCTCAAGCGGGAGATCAGAGCCTCGAGCAGATCGTGCTCGCGCGGCGGCAGTTCGAGATGTCGCGCGTCGATCGTGAAGCGCCTGGACACCGTGTCGTACTCGAGCGAGCCGACGCGCAGCACGGAATGCACGGCGCCGAGATTGCGCCGGTGCAACGCCCGCAACCTGGCCTCGAGCTCGGACAAGTCGAACGGTTTGGGCAGGTAGTCGTCGGCACCCGCATTGAGGCCGTGAACTCGATCGGACGTGTCGCCAGTGGCCGTCAGAACCAGCACCGGCACTTTGTCGCCGCGGTTGCGCATCCGGCGCAGGACCTCGATGCCCCCCATCCGCGGCAAGGCCAGGTCAAGCACGACGACGTCGAACCCGTGCTGCTGCAAGGCCGCGTCGGCCAGCACGCCGTCGCCTTCGGCCTCGACCTGGATGCCCAGCACGCCGAGCGATTGCGTTAGGGTTTGTACCAGCTTGAGGTTGTCTTCGATCAACAGCACGCGCATTGATGATTCGGCCTCGAGGAGGGAGTCGATAGAGTCCGATGCATGCAGGCTCGGTCGGACGTCATTAGGGCGCCGCCGCGCCGGCAATCCTACAAATAGCGAGACAACGGCATGCCGATTAACCGCAGAGTGCTCGGGACGGCCCTGTTCGGCATTGCGGCCCCGCTGATGACGACGGCAGCACCTGCTGCCCGGCGGGTGACAGTGCTCGCCGCGACGGACCGGATCGCGGTGCAACCACTGATCGACGACTTCCAGCACCGCTATCCCGATTATCGGGTCGACTACCGCGAGTCCGGCAGCGTCGAGCTGTACGAACATTTCCTTGCCGAGGGCGGCAAGGGTGCCGACGTGCTGTGGAGCTCGGCGATGGACCTGCAGATGAAGCTCGTAAATGACGGGCATGCAATGCGCCATGAGAGCCCGCATGCGCCCAACCTGCCGCGCTGGGCGGTGTGGAAGCACGAGGCCTACGGCACGACCTACGAGCCGGTCGGCATCGCCTACAGTAGGCAGCACCTCGCCCCGCACGAGGTTCCGCGAACGCATGCGGCGCTGGCGGCGCTGCTGCGCTCCGACACGCAGCGCTTTCACGGCCGCGTCGCCACCTACGATATTGAACGTTCGGGCATCGGCTTCCTGATCGCGGCTCACGATGCAATGGTTACGCCGCAGTCCTGGGAGGTGGTGCATGCGCTCGGTGCGTGCCAGGCCGGCCTGTATCCCGATACGCAGGGCATGCTCGAGGCCCTGGCCGCCGGCCGGTCGCTGCTGGCCTACAACGTGCTGGGCACCTATGCGGAAGCCTTTGCACGACGCAAGCCAGAAGTCGGCGTGCTCTACCTGAGCGACTACACGCTGGTGATGTCGCGCGTTGCATTCGTTGCGCGCAACGCGCCGAATCCGCAAGGTGCCCGCTTGTGGCTCGACCACCTGCTCTCGCCGGAGGGGCAGCGCCTGCTGGCGGAAGCGGGAGGCCTGTTCAGCGTGCGAACCGATTCGGCTCGGTCCCGATCGGCCTTCGCAGTCGGGCAGCAACTCGGCGCAGCGGCTCGGCCCATCGCACTCGGGCCGGCGCTGCTCGCCCATCTCGACCGCAGCAAGCATGCGGCACTGCTGAAGCGTTGGCACAAGGAATTCGACCACGCGCACAAATGATCTTGGGGACAGCAAAGCCCTGCCGACCAGGACCGGTAGCGCCTCGGGACGCACGGGCCCTTACGCAGGAAGGAAGATGAACGCGAGGCAGAAGATGCCGTAGACAGCGAGCAGCTGGACACCCTCCATCCAGTTCGACTCGCCATCCTGCGAAACGGTCGTGATGATGAAGACCGACAGGGCAATTGCGACAATCTCGAAGTTGGTGAAGATCAGGTCCATCGGGCGCGGGCCGATCGCGTAGCTCAGGAAGACCAGAAGCGGAGCGACGAAGAGGGCGATCTGGATCGACGAGCCGACGGCGATGTTGATCGCGATGTCCATCTTGTTCTTCAGGGCCATGAGGATCGCGGTCGAGTGTTCCGCCGCGTTGCCGATGATGGCCACCAGGATCACGCCCACGAAGACTTCGGTCATGCCCCAGGCCCTGGCTGTCGCCTGCACCGCGCCGACCAGGAACTCGCTCATCACGGCGACGAATGCGGTAGCGACGAGCAGCACCGTGGTCGCCTTGCGGGTCGACCAGCCCTCGGTTCCGATCGCGTCGTCGGCATCGTCACCGTGACCGCCCGCGTAGAGATGCTTGTGCGTCTTGAGGGTGAATACCAGGCTCAGGATGTAGGTCAGCATCAGGACCATCGCGATCTCGAGGCTGAGCTCCTGCTCGCCGGCGTTGGGCTTACCCTCCGTGACGACGTGGAACAGGGCTGGAATGACCAGCCCGATCACGGCCAGGGTGAGCATCGTCGTGCCCATGCTCGCAGCCGTCTTGTTGAACTGCTGGGTCGAATACTTGGCGCCGCCGAGCACCGCGCTGAGCCCGAAGACGAGCAGGATGTTGCCGATGATCGAGCCGGTGATCGAGGCCTTGACGACGTCGTAGAGCCCCGCCCGCAACGCCACGATCGCGATGATGAGCTCGGCGGCGTTGCCGAAGGTTGCGTTCAGCAGGCCGCCAATTCCTTCGCCGACCCGCTCCGCGAGGTGCTCGGTGGCCTTGCCCATCACCCCTGCGAGAGGAATGATCGCAAGGCAGGAGGTGACGAAGATGAGCGTCGGTCCGGAATGCATGAGCTCCAGCACGATCGCGATCGGCACGAAGATCAGCAGCAGGTTGAGGACATTCTCCGGCGTCAGCAGCTTGCTCATGTTCAAGCCGCCGCCACTTTCCGGCCCGATAGCCGTTTCCAGATCGGCGGGCCGATCAAGACCAGCGCGGTGACCGCGAACACCGCGGCCGAGATCGGCTGCGTGAAGAAGATCGTCAGATCGCCCTGGCTGATCGCCAGCGCGCGGCGAAACTGCTGCTCGGCCAGCGGGCCCAGGATCATCCCGACCAGGACCGGGGCGACTGGAATGTCGTAGCGCCGCATGACGAAGCCGATCACGCCGATGCCGTACAGCAGCGCCAGGTCGAACCATGAGTTGCGCAGGCCGTACGCTCCGAGCGTGGCGAAGATCAGGATGCCGGCATACAGCAGCGGACGCGGGATCTCGAGCAGCTTGATCCAGATGCCCACCAGCGGCAGGTTCAGGATCAGCAGCAGCACGTTGCCGACGTACATGCTCGCGATCAAGCCCCAGATCAACAGCGGCTGGGTCTCGAAGAGCAGCGGGCCGGGCTGCAAGCCCCATTGCTGGAACGCGGCCAGGATGATTGCCGCGGTGGCGGTGGTCGGTAGCCCGAGGGTCAGCAAAGGCACCAGAGTGCCGGTCGCCGAAGCGTTGTTTGCTGCCTCTGGACCGGCCACGCCCTCGATTGCGCCCTTGCCGAACTCCTCGGGGTTCTTGCTCAGCTTCTTTTCGATCGAATAGGACAGGAAGGTCGGGATCTCGGCCCCACCGGCCGGCACGGTGCCGAACGGAAAGCCCAGGGCGGTGCCGCGCAGCCAGGGCCCCCAGCTGCGCCTCCAGTCGGCCTTGGTCATCCAGATCGAGCCCTTCATCTTCTCGATCTTGTCTTCCAGCCTGTTCAGGTACGTGGCAACGTACAGCGTCTCGCCGACCGCGAACAGCCCTACCGCGACGACGACCACGTCGATCCCGTCGAGCAGTTCCGGGATGCCGAGCGTGAAGCGAGCCTGGCCGGTCTGACTGTCCAGGCCGATCAGACCGATCGTCAGGCCGAAGAAGAGGCTCGCCAGGCCGCGCGCCGCCGAAGCGCCGAGCACCGCGGACACGGTCGTGAAGGCCAGCACCATCACGGCAAAGTACTCGGCCGGCCCGAACTTCAACGCGACCTGCACCACCAGCGGCGCCATCACCGTGAGCAGAATCGTCGCGATCGTTCCAGCGACGAACGAGCCGATCGCCGCGGTGGCCAGCGCCGGCCCGGCCCGGCCGCGCTTGGCCATCATGTTGCCTTCCAGCGCCGTGACGATGGTGGCCGACTCGCCGGGCGTGTTGAGCAGGATCGACGTCGTCGAGCCGCCGAACATCGCGCCGTAGTAGATGCCGGCGAACATGATGAGCGCGCCGGTCGGATCCAGGCTTGCGGTGGCCGGCAGCAGCAGCGCGATCGTCAGGGCCGGACCGACACCGGGCATCACGCCGATCGCGGTGCCCAAGGTGACGCCGACAAGCCCCCACATCAGATTGATCGGGGTGAGCGCGACGGCGAAGCCGGCCATCAATGCTTCGAAGGTGCCCATGTCAGACTCCGAACGGGCCGGGAGGCAGTCGCAGGCCGAGCGCCCTGGTGAACAGGAAGTAGGCCGCTACCACGAGCGCCAGTCCGACTGCGAAGTCGCGCACGGCGCGCTTGCTGCCGAATCCGCGCGCGATCAGCACGAACATCAGAGTCGACGCGATGATGAAGCCGGCCCAGCCGATGAGCACCATGTGCAGCACGATGCCGATGCTGATGATCGCCGGCGCGATCCAGTCCGGCGCGTCATGCCCCGGCTGGTCGAGCGGCACATCGCGCCAGCCGCCGGCGATCGCATGCCAACCGAGCACCGCGCCGCACAGGGTGAGGCCGGTGCCGATGATGTACGGGAAAAGCCGCGGGCCGACCTGCGAGTAGCCCTGGGTCTCGGCGATGCCCTGCGTCTCGTAGATCACGAACGAGCCGATGCACAGCAGCACCAGCGAGATCGCTACCTCGGCGGGGTGAATCGAACGGGCGCCAGTGGTGCTCATTTCTTCACGAGCCCGAGGTCGGTCACCGTTTTCAGCACCGTCTTCTGCTCTGCCTCGACGTACGTTTTGAACTCGTCACCGCCCATGTACAGGTCGAGCCACTCGTTCTTCTTCACGGTGGCTTTCCAGCCGTCGCTCTTGGCCATGTCCGAGACGGCTTTCACCAGCGCCTGGCGCTGCGCATCGCTGATGCCCGGCGCCGCCATCAGACCGCGCCAGTTGACGAACTCGACGTCGATGCCCTGTTCCTTCAAGGTCGGGACGTTGACGCCGTCGAGCCGTTTCGGGGCGGTGATGGCGAGCGCGCGCAGCTTGCCGCTGGCGATCTGCGCCGCGTACTCGTTGTAGCCGCCGAGGCCAACCGTCAGGTGGCCGCCCATTGTCTGCGCCACCACCTCGCCGCCGCTGTTGAACGCCACGTAGTTGAACTTGCCGAGTTCGCCGCCGATCGCCTGCACGATCATCCCCGCGGTCAATTGGTCGACCCCGCCGGCCAGCCCGCCGCCCCACGAAACCGATCCCGGGTTGGCCTTGTACATCGCGACCAGGTCGGCCATGGTCTGCAGTTTCGATGCGGTGGACACCACCAGCACTTCGTACTCGCCCGTCAGCCGTGCAATCGGCGTGGCCTGCGTCAGGGTGACCGGCGACTTGTTGATGAACACGGCCGAGACCATGCCCTTGCCGGTGACCATCAGCGCGTTGCCATCGCCCTTGTTGCTGTTGATCAGCTGCGCCAGGCCGATCGTGCCGCCGGCGCCGCCGACGTTGATGATCTGCATGCGCTCGGCCAGCTTCCCGCCCTGCATCGCCTGCCCGACCGCGCGCCCGAGCTGGTCATAGCCGCCGCCTGGCGCTGCCGGGACGATGATCTTGTAGTCGGCCGCATGGGCAGGCGCGGCGAGGGTCGCGAGGGCAGCGAGTACGAAGGCGGCACCGGCGATCCCGCGCCGCATGGATCGGATCTTGTTCATCGGAGCAACTCCAGGCTAGGGCAGATGCCGGCCGCAAGCGGGTGCGCGTGCGCCGGCGCGGGACTACTTCTTCAGGCCGAGTTCGGTGGCGATCTTGTCGATGCGTGCCGAGTCCTTCTCGAGGAACGCCTTGAACTCGTCGCCCTGCAGGTACATGTCAGCCCAGTCGTTGCGCTTGAGAGTTTCCTGCCATGAGGCGGTCTTCACCGCCTTGGCGACCACATCCTGCAGCTCCTTCTTCTGGGCATCGGTGATGGCGGGCGCGCCGAAGATCGCGCGCCAGTTCACCATGTCGACATCGACCCCCCCTTCGTGCAGGGTCGGGATGTCGATGCCGGGTAGCCGTTTTGGCGCCGATATCGCCAACGCACGCAGCTTGCCGGACTTGATCTGGCCGGCGAACTCGCCATAGCCGCTGATACCGGCCGCCACATGGCCTCCCATGATCGCGGCCTGCGCCTCGCCGCCGCCGGCATAGGCGATGTAGTTGACTCTGGCCGGTTCGACACCCGCAGCCTGCAGGATCATGCCGGCCAGCAAGTGATCGCTGCCGCCGGCGGAACCGCCGCCCCAGGACACGCTGCCGGGATTGGCCTTGACCTGGGCCACCAGTTCCTTCATCGACTGCAGCTTCGACGATGTCGGCACCACCACGACCTGGTATTCGCCGGTCAGGCGCGCGATCGGCGTGACCTGCGACAGGCTGACCGGCGACTTGTTGGTGATCAGCGCGCCCACCATCACCATGCCGCCGATCAGCATCGTGTTGCCGTCGCCCTTGCTCGAAGTGATGAACTGCGCCAGGCCGATGGTGCCGCCGGCGCCGCCCTTGTTGTCCACGGTCACGCGGGGCACGATCTTGTCGGCCTGCAGCGCGGCCTGCAACGCGCGGCCCGTCTGGTCCCAGCCACCGCCCGGCGCAGCCGGCACGATGACCTTGAGGCTGTCCAGCGCAGTCGCGCAGGGGGTGGCGAGCAGCAAGGCGCCGCTGGCGATGGCGGTGGAAAGAAGGCGCCGGACGTCAACGATCTTCATGGGGCTTGTCTCCGGTGATTGGATTTCGAGCGATGTTGTTCCTCGCGCCGCGCCGGGAGCTTTCAACGAGCTTTCAGCGAAGCATCAGGACATTCCCCGATCGCGATGGCCCCAGGCGGGTTAGCGATAGGTCGCGTTGAAAGGACTTTGAAAGCTGAGCCGGGCGGCGAATTCCTAGCATGGCCGCCATGGTCGAGCTACGACGCACGAGGGACGGTCCATGAACATCACAGGCATGCTGCACGGTGCCCGCCTGCTCCAGCTGGCGGGATTCCCGACACCGGAGATCCTAGGCCCCGACGCGGGCGAATCGCAGATCAAGGCGCTGATCGCCAAGCACGGGCAGGTTTTCATCAAGCCGGTGTTCAAGGGCGGCGTGGGCAAGAAGGGCAAGGCCGGGCTGATCGGTCGTGCCACCGACCTGAAGACCGCGCTAGCCGAAAAGGAGCGCCTGTACTTCTGCGAGCACCGCCACGGCAACCAGGTCGCCAAGTCCAATGGGGTGACCTTCGAGGCCGGTGTTCCCGCCGAGCACGAGGTGTACTTCTCGCTCACCGACAACACCCACTTCCGCGCACCGACCATGACGCTGACCCACCACGGCGGCATGGACATCGAGGAGCTCGACAAGACGCAGATCGTCAGCGTGCCGTTCAACCCGCTCACCGGTCTGAAGGCCTTCATCGTGGCCAACGCGCTGTCGGAACTGGAGGCACCC
>DATCGH010000337.1:0-2603 GCA_036509055.1 Caldimonas sp. | reverse complement strand
ACCGAAGGTGATGCCCTTCATCTTCTTCGGCTCGAGGACGAAGGCGCTGATGCCGGAGGCGCCACGGTCGCCGGCGGTGCGTGCCATCAGGACGATGTACTCGGCCTCGACGCCATAGCTGCACCATTGCTTTCTGCCATTGATGACGTAGGAGTCGCCGTCCTTCACCGCCCGGGTCTGCATCGCGCTGACGTCGGAGCCGGCCTGCGGCTCGGAGATGGCGATCGCCGTGACCACACCGCCGGCGGCGATCTTCGGCAGGAAGCGCTGCCGCTGCTCCTCGGTACCGAAGTGCAGGAGCGGCATGATGAACATCGTGTTCAGGCCGGCGATCGAGCCGCAGGCCGGCGAATGGCGCGAGATCTCCTCGCGGGCGATGCACATCAGGGTCAGGTTGCCTTCGGGACCGCCGTACTTCTCGGGGACCCAGAGCTGCATCAGGCCCATGTCGCCGTAGATCGGCAGCAGCTCGGTGGGGAAGCGGTCGGTCTCGTCGATCTCGGCGGCGATCGGCGCGACGTGGCGCTCGGCCATGCGACGGATGCTGTCGCGGAAGGCGAGCTGCTCTTCAGTGAAGTTCATCGGAGTTCCAGCAGGGATGGGTGGATAATTGGCACCGCAATTCAATGGTGCTACCATTCCATTATTGAAGCGAAGCGGGCATGGCGTCAAGCCCGCGTGCCGAACGCGGGCAATGCGGCACAGTACGCATGGCATCGCCCCCGGCGATGCGCCTCGCAGCAAAGGGCCAGCACATGCAATACCGCAACCTCGGACGTAGCCCCCTCAAGGTCTCGGCGCTCTGCCTCGGGACGATGATGTTCGCCGACCAGACCGATCTGGCCGAGGCCCGGCGCATCACGGAGCATGCCCGCGGCGCCGGCGTCAACTTCATCGACACCGCCGACGTCTACTCGCGCGGTGCGTCGGAAACGATGGTCGGCGGGCTGATCGCCGGCGCCCGGCACGAGTGGATCCTGGCCACCAAGCTCGGCAACAAGATGTCGGACGAGGTCAACGAGACCGGCTATTCGCGGACCTGGATGCTGCGCGAGTGCGAGGCGAGCCTCGGCCGCCTCGCCAGCGATCACATCGACATCTACTACCTGCACCGCGACTACGACGGCCTCGACCTGGAGGAGCCGCTGCGGGCGATCGAGGCGCTGCTGCGCGACGGCAAGATCCGCTACTGGGGCGTCTCCAACTTCCGCGGCTGGCGCATCGCCGAAGCGGTGCACGGGGCGAGGCAGCTCGGCATGCCCGGCCCGGTCGTCTGCCAGCCGTACTACAACCTGCTCAATCGGCAGCCGGAGGTCGAGGTCCTGCCCGCCTGCCTGCATCACGGCGTCGGCGTCGTTCCCTACAGTCCGATCGCCCGCGGCGTGCTCGCCGCCAAGTACACGCCGGGCGCGCCGCCGGCGGCAGGCACGCGTGCGGGGCGCGGCGATGCCCGCATGATGCAGACCGAGTTCCGCGAGGAGTCGCTGCGCGCCGCGCAGACCTTGAAGGTGCACTGCGAGAAGAAAGGCGTGGCGCCGTCTCATTTCGCCACCGCCTGGGTCCTGGCGCACCGCGCGGTGAGCTCGGTCATCGCCGGCCCGCGCACCTTCGCCCAATGGCAGGACTACCTCGGCGCGCTCGACTGCGCCATCGACGCTGCCGACGAGGCGCTGGTCGACGGCTTGGTCGCGCCCGGTCATCCCTCGACCCCGGGCTACAACGACCCGGCCTATCCGTTGCCGTCGCGGCGTGCCGAGGGTTAATGGTGCTACCATTCTTTATGAGGATCGAACGATGAAGGCGACGAACACGCCGGCGTCCGGGGCCGCGGCACCGGCGCCGCGCGCTGCGCCGGTCTTCGAGCCGATCCACACCCGCCGCGCCTTCGAGGAGATCTGCGAGCGGATCCGCGCCCAGATCGCCGCCGGCACCCTCCGGCCCGGCGACAAGCTGCCGGCCGAGCGCGAGCTGGCGCTGCAGCTCGGCGTCGGCCGCAACGCCCTGCGCGAGGCGCTGCGCAGCCTCGAGATCGCCGGCATCGTCCGCCTGCACAAGGGCGCCAAGGGGGGAGCCTTCATCCAGTCGGGCGACGCCGACCGCATGAACGACGTGGTGCGCGACATGCTGAGCCTGGGCTCGATCTCGATCGCCGAGCTGACCGAGTCGCGCCTGCACATCCAGGACCTGGTGGTGCGCCTGGCCTGCGAGCGCGCCACCCGCGCCGACCTCGACGCGCTCGAGGCCAACATCGACGAGACCGAGCGCGTCACCGCCGCGGGCCGCTACCTCGAGCGGGTCGAGTGCTCGCGCGAGTTCTACCGCCTGCTCGTCGCCTGCGCCCACAACCAGGTGCTGACGATGATCGTCCGCTCGATCACCGAGATCCTGATGCAGTTCGTCTACGGCCGGGTCGCCGCCGGCGGCAAGCCGCAGCCCAGGCTGGTGGAGAAGCGCCGCGCCTTTCTGGCGGCGCTCAGGGCGCGCGATGCCGAGCTGGCGACGCGGCTGATGCGCGCCCACCTCGCCTCGGTGCACCGCCTGCTCGAGCCGTTCACCGACGCCTCGCCAGGACGGCTGCCGGTCGTCGTCGGCGTCTGATCCGC
>DATCGH010000336.1:0-3639 GCA_036509055.1 Caldimonas sp. | reverse complement strand
CCAGATCATCGACAGGATGGTCGACGTGAGATAGAGCGTGCGCATTGCCGGCCAGGTGATGAAGCGGAACTTCTGCCAGCTCGTCGCCCCGTCGACCGAGGCCGCCTCGTACTGCTCGGAGGGGATCGCCAGGCGGCCCGCCACCAGGATCAGGGTCCAGAACGGCAGCGATTTCCAGACGTGCATCAGCATCGAGAAGGACAGCGCGAGGGTCGGCTCATTGAGCCAGTTCGGACCGTCGATGCGAAAGAAGTGGAACAGGGTGCTGTTGATCACGCCCCATTCCGGGTTGAGCATGAAGCGCACCGAGAGGATGGTCGGGATCGACGGCACCGCCCAGGGCAGGATGAAGATCAGCGAGATGATCTTGATCCACCAGCGCTGCTGGATCAAGAAGCCCGAGAGCAGCAAGGCCACCACCATCTTCAGGTTGATGGCGACCAGGATGAAGACGATCGTGTTGACCGCCGAGCGGAAGAAGATCGGGTCCTCGAACAGCTTTTCGTAGCTCGCCGGGTGCCGTGCCAGCCAGAGGCCGTAGCCCACCGGGTAAAGCACGAAGACGAGGAAGACGAGCAGATAGGGGACGACGAGCATCGTCCCCCAGAACGCCCAGCGGTTCGAGCCGCGCGAGCGCTCCGGCAGCGGTGGTGCGGCGGCGACGACGGTGCTCATGTCCAGCTTCGCTCGCCGTCAGCCCGCTGGGTTCAGTTCGAGGCGACCGCCTTGATCCGCGCGATCATCTCGTCGGTGGCCTTGTCGATCGGCACCTTCTCGTTGAGCACCCGGTTGGCGGCCTTGGCCCAGACGTTCTCGTTGTTCAGCACCGTGAACTTGTAGTTCTTGGTGAACTCGAACGGCACCGTCCCGTTCATGAACTGGTTGTAGACCGAGAGGCGGTGGTTGTCGGCTTTCCAGAAGGCGCTCTGCTGCGCCGCCTTGGTCACCGGGAACCAGCGGCCGAGCGAGCCCTCGACGTAGGGCGTGAGATTCGCCTCGTCGAGCAGGAAGGCGACGAACTGCTTGGCCGCGGCCTTGTTCTTGCCGTCCTTGAAGATCACGCCGGTCTTCACCGCCGCGCGATACACCATCTTGCTGCCGTCGGGCTTGGTCGGGAAGCCCGCCGTGCGCACCAGCTCCTTGTAATTCTTCGTCGCCGTCGCGCGCTGCGCCTCGGTGAGGGTGGCGTTGTTGGCGTCGTCGAGCCACTTCGCGGCGATCGAGATGGTGGCGTTGTGCGTCATCACCGTCGTCTTGTTGAAGAAGGCGACGTTGTTGTCCGGATCCTTCCAGCTCGTGCTCGACGGCGGCGAGCAGCCCTTGGAGTAGACGGCCGTGTAGTCGGTGAGCGCGTTGATCAGGCCCTGGCGCACGGACGGGTCGTCGACCAGGAGCTTGCCGCTGTCGTTCACCAGCTTGACGTTGTAGGCGTCCATGAAGGTGAGGAAGGAATAGAACGAGTCGCTCGAGTCGACGCCGAGCGGCTGGCCGATGCCGAAGGCACGGTTGCCGGTCTTCTGCCGGTAGGCCGGCTGGACCTTGTCGCACCAGAAGCTCCAGTACTCCTTCCAGGTGGTCGGGATGTCCGACTCCTTGAAGCCTGCGTCCTGGAGCATGTCGAGCCAGTACTCGACGTGCATCGTCTGCTGCTTGATCGGGTAAGCGTAGTAGGCGCGGGTCTTGGTCTGGTCGTTGTAGAGGAAGGTCGTGGCGAGCGCGTTCGGCTCGAACTTGGCGCGCAGCGGATCGATCACGCTGGTGACGTCCTCGAGCTTGCCCTCGAAGGCCCACTTGGCGGTGACCTGGAAGTCGTAGACGTCGGCATAGGCGACATCCGGCGGGCTGCCGGAATCGAGCGCGGCCACGGTCTTGGGGATCATGTCCTGCACCGGGTACTGCGACAGCTCGATCTTGACCTTGGGGTGCTTGGCCTCGAACTTCTTGATCGCCGCAAACAGGGCGTCGTCCTCGGACTTGTAGAAGCCCTTGACCCACCAGACGGTGAGCTTCTCCTGGGCCATCGCCTGGCCGGCAAACGCCAGGGCGCAGCCGGCGATGATGCCGGCGATCGTCTTCCTCATTCCTGTCTCCTTGGAATCGTGAAATGCGAGTCTCGAACCGAGGAAAACCATACCGGAAGCCCCGCCAAGTCTCAATCAGGAGTTAGCAAGGGTTGTCCGGACAACCGGGAGACCAGGGAGCTGTCGTCGCCGCGCTCGGAACGCATTCAGGGTGCCCAGGTGGGCTTGCGCTTATCGATGAAGGCCTGGACGCCCTCGAGCGCGGCCTCGTCCATCATGTTGCAGGCCATGGTGCGGCCGGCGTCTTCGTAGGCGGCCTCCACGCCGACCTCGAGCTGACGGTAGAAAAGCTGCTTGCCCATGGCTACCGCGACCCGCGGCTTGGCGACGATCGCCGCCACCAGCGCCTCGACCTCGGCATCGATCGCCTCGGGCGCGGCGACGCGATTGACCAGGCCCCGGGCCTTGGCGTCCTCGGCCGTGATGAAGTCGCCGGTGACCAGCATCTCGAACGCCGCCTTGCGTGCCACGTTGCGCGAGAGGGCAACGCTCGGCGCCGAGCAGAACAGGCCGAAGTTGATGCCGCTGACCGCGAACCGGGCGGTGTTCGCTGCGACGGCCAGATCGCAGGCCGCGACCAGCTGGCAGCCGGCCGCGGTGGCGATGCCCTGCACCCGGGCGATCACCGGGACCGGCAGTCGCTGGATCGTGACCATCATCTTCGCGCATTGGGCGAACAGCGCCTCGTAGTAGCCGAGCGACGGCTCGGCACGCATCTGCTTCAGGTCGTGGCCGGCGGAGAACGCCTTGCCCTCGGCGGCGATGACGACGACCCGCGCACTCTCGTCGCCGGCGACGGCATCGAGCTCGGCCTGCAGCGCCGCCAGCATGCCGCTGCTCAGAGCATTGAAGGCATGGGGCCGGTTCAGGGTCAGGCGGACCACGCCGCGGCTGTCGCGGTCGCAGCGAACGAACGGAGCGCTCTCGCCCGTGGCGGTCTCGGTCATCGTCTACTCCTGATCGATCGCCGCGGCCGAGCGGGCGCGCTCGCGCAGCTGGAACTTCTGGATCTTGCCGGTCGAGGTCTTCGGGATCGGCTCGAAGCGGATCTCGCGCGGCACCTTGTAGCCGGCGAGCAGCGACTTGCAATGAGCGATCAGCCCAGCCGCGTCGGCCTCGGCGCCGGGGCGCAGCTCGACGAAGGCGAGCGGCGCCTCGCCCCACTTCGGATCGGGCCGGGCGACCACGGCGCAGGCCATGACCGCCGGATGGCGATAGAGCGCATCCTCGACCTCGATCGAGCTGATGTTCTCGCCGCCGGAGATGATGATGTCCTTGCTCCGGTCCTTGATCTTGACGTAGCGGTCGGGCTCGAGCACCGCCAGGTCGCCGGTATGGAACCAGCCGCCGGCGAAGGCGGCCGTGGTCGCGACCGGATTCTTCAGGTAGCCGCTCATGACGATGTTGCCGCGGAACATGATCTCGCCCATCGTCTGGCCGTCGGCCGGCACCTCGCGCATGCCCTCCGGGTCCATCACCGTCATCCCTTCCTCGAGCGCATAGCGCACCCCCTGGCGGCCGTTGAGGCGGGTCTGCTCGGACAGCGACGCCGCCTCCC
>DATCGH010000335.1:0-2230 GCA_036509055.1 Caldimonas sp. | reverse complement strand
AGGAGGAGGAGGCGCAGATCGGCCAGCGCCTGGAGATCGAGAAGCTCAAGGCGACCAGCGATGCCGACACCGCGCGGGCGCGCGAGCAGTCGACGGTGGCCTCGGAAGCCGCCCGCATCGAGCGCGAGCAGGCGACGCGAGTCGCCGAGATCCAGAAGGCGCGCGAGCTACGGAGGCTCGAGATCGAGGCGCAGCTCAGCTCCGAAGTGAGAAAGATCGACAGCTCGATCGCGATGGCCGCCAAGCACGCCGAGGAGGCGCGTGCCCAGGCGCAGGCCGAGCTCGCCCGCACCGAGATCGTCCTCGCCCAGGAGCAGCTGCAGACCGAGCGCGAGCGCGCCGTCGCCGACCGCTCGCGCGAGATCGCACTCAAGCGCGAGCAGGAGCGCGGCGAGGTCGAGACCTCGAAGGCCGAGAGCGAGACCGCCGTGCTCCTGATGACGGCGAAGGCCGAAGCGTCGGCGACGACGACGCGCGCCGAGGCGCAGCGCATCCGCCTCACCGCCGAATCGGAAGGAGCGCGGGCGGTGATCGACGCCGAGAACTCGCGCACGAGCGAGCTGATGCACCTGCAGCTCGAGCAGCATCGGCTCGATCGCCTGCCGGAGATCATCGCCCAGATGATGAAGCCGGCGGAGAAGATCGACAGCATCCGGATCCATCAGGTCACGGGCTTCGGCGGCTCCTCGAGCGGCGGCGGCAGCGGCGGTGCGGGCGGCGACGCCGCGCAGCGCGCGCCGGTGACCCAGGTGATGGACAGCATCCTCGGCATGGCATTGCAGCTTCCCGCCATGAAGAGCATCGGCGATTCGATCGGCGTGGATCTTTCCGCGGCGGTCGGTGGGCCGAAGGGAGGAGGCCCGGCACCGGGAGCTCCTGATTCCGCAAGCGACAGGTCGCGGCCCAAGGGCTGACGCCGGGCTCGCAGCGTTCGTTGCCATCCGGCGCATCAACAACCGCAGGAGATTCTCATGTCGTTCTCACGTCGCCACTTCATCGCCTCGACGTCCGGCGCGGCCGCAGGCATCGCTCTTCCCTTCCACGTCTTTGCGCAGGGCGCGCCGATCAAGCTCGGCTCGGTCCTCGACAACTCCGGAAACCTCGACGCCTACGGCAAGCCCATGGTGCTCGCCACGGCGATGGCGGCCGAGGAGATCAACGCCGCCGGCGGCCTGCTCGGCAGAAAGATCCAGGTCGTCCAGTACGACACCCAATCCGACATCGCTCTCTACACCAAGTACGCGCAGCAGCTCGCGCGCGACGACAAGGTCGACGTCGTCCACGGCGGCATCACCTCGGCATCGCGCGAGGCGATCCGGCAGACTTTCCGGCGCGCCAACATCCTCTATTTCTACAACGTGCTGTACGAGGGCGGCGTCTGCGACCGCAACTGCTTCGTCACCGGAACGACGCCGGCGCAGGCGGTCGAGCCGATCGTCGAGATCTCGCAGAAGCAGTGGGGCAAGAAGGTCTACGTCCTTGCCGCCGACTACAACTACGGCCAGATCACGGCCAAGTGGGTCGCGCACTACGTCAAGCAGCGGGGCGGCTCGGTGCTGCAGACCGACTTCTTCCCGCTCGACGTCGCCGACTTCGGCTCGACGATCGCCAAGATCCAGGCGGCCAAGCCCGACTCGGTGTGCGCCGCGCTGGTCGGCGGCGCGCACCTCTCGTTCTTCCGCCAGTGGGCGGCGTCGGGCATGAACAAGAAGATACCGCTCTACTCGACGACCTTCGGCGTCGGCAACGAGCACCTCGCGCTCTCGCCCGCCGAGGGCGACGGGATCCTCATCGCCGGCAACTACAGCCAGGAGGAGACGACGCCGGCGAACAAGGATTTCCTCGCCCGCTGGGGCAAGCGCTCCGGCGACACCAAGATCGTCCACGAGATCGCGGTCTCGCAGTACCAGGGCATCATGCTCTGGGCCGAGGCGGTCAGAAAGGCCGGCTCGCTCGACCGCGACAAGCTGATGAAAGTGCTCGAGTCCGGCATCAGCGTCGACGGGCCGGCGGGCCTCGTCAAGATGGACCCGGTGACCCACCATGCCTCGCTCGACATCAAGGTGATGGAGGTCAAGGGCCAGAAGCTGACGATCAAGCAGGCGTTCAAGCAGCGCCCGCCGAGCGACACCGCCGCCTCGTGCAATCTGGCCAAGAACCCGAACGAGAACAAGCAGTTCGAGGTGACGATCTAGGGCGGGCAGCGACGACAAGCGAGCGGAGCCGCCCT
>DATCGH010000334.1:0-3544 GCA_036509055.1 Caldimonas sp. | reverse complement strand
GTCGTGCCCTTCGGCCCGGTGATGGTGGCGCCGGTGATCATGGCCTTCGGCTCGCCCGAGCAGCAGCGCCGCTTCCTGCCGGGCATCGCCAGCGGCGAGGTCTGGTGGAGCCAGGGCTACAGCGAGCCGGGCTCGGGCTCCGACCTGGCGTCGCTCAAGACCAAAGCCGAGCGCCGCGGCGACTTCTACATCGTCAACGGCCAGAAGGCCTGGACCACGCTCGGCCAGTACGGCGACTGGATCTTCTGCCTGGTGCGCACCTCGAACGAAGGCAAGCCCCAGACCGGCATCAGCTTCCTGCTGATCGACATGAAGAGCCCCGGCATCACGGTGCGGCCGGTCATCACCATGGACGGCGAGCACGAGGTCAACGAGGTGTTCTTCGACAACGTCGAGGTCCCGGCCGACCAGCTCATCGGCGAGGAGAACAAGGGCTGGACCTACGCCAAGCACCTGCTCGCCCACGAGCGCACCAACATCGCCGACGTCAACCGCGCCAAGCGCGAGCTCGAGCGGGTCAAGCGTGTCGCCAAGGCCGAGGGCGTGTACGACGACCGGCGCTTCCGCGACGAGATCGCGCGGCTCGAGGTCGACGTGGTGGCGCTGGAGATGATGGTGCTGCGCGTGCTCTCGGCCGAGAAGAGCGGCAAGCAGAGCCTCGACGTCGCCGGCCTGCTGAAGATCCGCGGCAGCGAGATCCAGCAGCGCTACACCGAGCTGATGATGCTCGCCGCCGGCCCCTCGGCCGTGCCGCTGATCAAGGAGGCGATGGAAGCGGGCTGGCAGGCCGCGCATGCCGACGCCGGCGCCTTCGTCGCGCCGTTGGCCGCGACCTACTTCAACATGCGCAAGACGACGATCTACGGCGGCAGCAACGAGGTTCAGCGGAACATCGTGGCCCAGACCGTCCTCGGGAGCTGAACATGGACTTCGATTTCACCGACGACCAGGAAATGCTGCGCGACACCGTGCGCAAGTGGGTCGAGAAGGACTACACCTTCGAGCGCCGGCGGGCGATCGTCAAGGCCGGCGGCTTTTCGCGCGAAGCCTGGCAGGGCCTCGCTGGCCTCGGCCTGACAGGCCTGGCGGTGCCCGAGGCGCAAGGCGGCATGGGCTTCGGCCCGGTCGATGCGATGGTGGTGATGGAAGAGCTCGGCCGTGGCCTGGTGCTCGAGCCTTTCGCTGCGGTGTCGCTGGTGGCGACGCATCTGCTCGACACCGGCCGCAGCCCCTCGGCGGCGCTCTGGCTCGAGGGCATCGCTCAGGGCAAGGAGCTCGTCGTCCTGGCGCAGGAGGAACGGCATTCGCGCTACCGGCTCGGCCACGTCGAGACCCGCGCCGAGCACAAGGGCGGCAACTGGCAGCTGAGCGGCACCAAGACCGTCGTGCCCGGCGGCGGCCACGCCGGCGCCTTCATCGTCTCGGCACGCACCGGCGGCGGTGCCGACGACCCCGAGGGGGTGGCCCTGTTCGTGGTCTCGCGCGGCGAGCCCGGGGTCGAGGTGAAGCCCTATCCGACGCAGGACGGCGCGACGGCGGCCGAGCTGGTGCTGAAAGACGCCAGCGGCATCGAGCTGCTGCCGGCCGGACAGGCGTCGCCGGCGCTCGAGCGCGCGGTCGACATCGGCATCGCCGCGCTCTGCGCCGAGGCGGTGGGCGCGATGGACAAGCTGGTCGCGCTGACGGTCGAGTACATGAACACGCGCAAGCAGTTCGGCGTGCCGATCGCCACCTTCCAGGCGTTGCGCCACCGCATGGCCGACGTCAAGATGCAGCTCGAGCTGGCCCGCTCGATGAGCTACTACGCGACCCTGAAGCTCGGCGAGCCGGCGAACGCGCGTCGCCGGGCGCTCTCTCAGGCCAAGGTGCAGCTCGGCCAGTCGATGCGCTTTGTCGGCCAGCAGTGCATCCAGATGCACGGCGGCATCGGCGTGACCGACGAATACGCCGGTAGCCATTACTTCAAGCGGCTGACGGTGATCGAGATGAGCTTCGGCGACACGATGTTCCACCTCGGCGAAGTCTCGGCGCGGATGCAGGACACGGCCGGCGTCTTCGCTTGAACGTGGTGTCCCCACGCTCCCTGCGGTCGCTGCCCCCAGGGGACCGAGAGGGCCCCTTCGTGGCCCTTGGGGCGCGGCCGGGCTTGGGAGCGGCCCGGCGCCCGGCCGTACCACCGCGCTCGGCCCTCACCCTTCCATGCGCAGTGGGCTGACCGCGGTCGCCGGCCTCTCGGTCGGCCACTTCACCGATCCGCGCCGTCCCACGGGTTGCACCGTGGTGCTTGCCGAGAGCGGCGCGGTCTGCGGCGTCGACGTCCGCGGCGCCGCGCCGGGCACGCGCGAGACCGAACTGCTCGCACCGGTGAACACGGTCGAGAAGGTGCACGCCGTGCTGCTCGCGGGCGGCAGCGCCTTCGGCCTCGACGCCGCCGGCGGCGTGATGCGCTGGCTCGACGAGCGCGGCGTCGGCGTTCCGTTCGGACCGATCCGCGCCGACGGCCGCCAGGCGACGGTGCCGATCGTGCCGGCGGCGATCCTGTTCGACCTGTCGGTCGGCGATTCGGCGATTCGCCCCGATGCCGCGGCCGGCTACGCCGCCTGCGCCGCGGCGACGCGCGAGGCGCCGGCCGAAGGCAACGTCGGCGCCGGCGCCGGGGCGATGATCGGCAAGCTGTTCGGCATCGAGCGGGCGATGCGCGGCGGCCTCGGCACGGCCTCGATCTCGGTCGGCGGGATCACGGTGTCCGCGCTGGTCGCGGTCAACGCGATGGGCGACGTGGTCGATCCGGCGAACGGCCGCATCGTCGCCGGCGCGCGCGCCGCGGACGGCATCGGCTTCCTCGACACGATGGCGGCCTTTCGCCGCGGCGAGTGGCCGGACGCGCCTGCCGCCTCCGGCACCGCGGACAGCCCGGCGAGCGCGACGACGCTGGCGATCGTCGCCACCGACGCCATCGTCACCAAGCCCGAGGCGACCAAGATGGCGCAGATGGCGCACGACGGCCTGGCGCGGACCCTCCGGCCGATCCACACGATGAGCGACGGCGACATCGTCTTCGCCCTCGGCACCGGCGCCAGCGGACAGCGCGCCCACACCACCCTGCTCGGCGCCCTCGCCGCCGACGTGCTCGCCGAGGCGGTGCTGCGCGCGGTCCGCGCCGCCACGGCGCTGACCGGTCCCGGCCTGCCCAGCCTGCCGGCGGCGCGCGATTTGCCAGGGACCTGAAGAACGACCGGAGACACGGCATGAATCCCGACTCGCCCGACACGACGATCACGCGCCGCAAGTTGCTTCTCGCCGCCGCCGCCGCCGGCGCACTGCCGCTCGCCGGCTGCGCAAGCACGCCGGGCGTCGACAGCCGCCCGCCGATCGTCTTCGTTCATGGCAACGGCGACAGCGCGGCGCTGTGGACGACCACCCTCTGGCGCTTCGAGACCAACGGCTGGCCGCGCGAGCGCTTGTTCGCGATCGACCTGCCCTACCCCACGGCGCGCAACGAGGACGACAAGGAACAGCCCGGCCGCACCTCGATCACCGAGTT
>DATCGH010000333.1:0-2985 GCA_036509055.1 Caldimonas sp. | reverse complement strand
CGAGGTTAGACAGCAGTCAACGTCTCGATAGAGATGCGAGTTCCATCATTTGAAGCCTCTGCGCCTAGTCGCCTGTAGACCATCTTCGAAGAGCGAAGTGACAAGAGAAGCTTCCGCAATTTCGACAAAAGTTTAGGTTTGTCCGACACCTGCCCGTCAAACGGGACAGGTCTTCGCAGCACCCCAGCCTGAGGGCAGGTGTTGGACAAACCTCTAGGGAGGAAACCGCGGCGAACGAGGCGACGGTTGTCGAGGGCTCGACGGCTATGGCGATTCGACCCAGCGGCTGCGCTGATGCGGCGCATCTGGCGATGTGTCGATGGCCTCGAGCGCAGCAGTTCGGATGGCGGGACGCCGACCACAGCAGCGGCGATGCGGTGAATGACAACTCGCTGAAGCTGCTGAATTCAGGCCTGCGTTCGACAGAACAAGCCCACTCCGTACCGGCTTGCGATGGACAAGCGGCAGGACTTGTTGATGCTCGGACTTCGTGCCGATGGTCATGGTGGTGGCGCTCGGATCGAGGGGCGTTCACGCATCACGGTCTCGACGATTGCCAACGGTTGCCCGCAGTGCCTGCATATGAAGGCCGGCGCGCGCATCGCCGGCTCGGTGGCATGCACCTCGACGTTGGCGTGCAGCGCCGCACGCGCATCGGCCAGGCAGTCGCGTCGGTTCCCGTTGGCGAGCAGCCCGTAGTGCCGAATGCGATGGAAGCCGCCCGGTAGTACGTGCAGCAGGAACCGGCGCATGAACTCGTGCGGCGCGAGCGTCATGATCTTGTGGCGCGTGCGACCCTTGGCGCGGTAGTCCTTCCAGCGGAAGGTGACGCCGCGCGCGTCCAAGGCAACGAGACGGCTGTTGGAGATGGCAACGCGGTGCGTGTAGCGCGACAGATAGGCCAGCACGGCCTGCGGCCCCGCAAACGGCCGCTTGGCATAGACCACCCACTCGCACTTGCGCAGTGGCGCGAGCCATTGCACGAAGGCGCTGGCGTCGGCCAGTGCGGTGTGCTCGCCGAAGAACTGCAGCTTGCCGGCCTGATGCACCCGCAGCAGTTCCTCGAGGAAGCGCCGCCGAAACAGCCTTGAGAGCACCCGCACCGACAGGAAGAACCCTGGCTTGCAGGCCACCCAGCGCTTGGCGTCGGGCGCCAGCCCGCCGCCGGGAACGATGCCGTGCACGTGCGGGTGGTGCGTCAGCGCCGAGCCCCAGGTGTGCAGCACCAGCGTCGCGCCGATGCGAGCGCCCAGGTGCTTGGGGTCTGCGGCGATGGTCAGCAGCACCTCGGCGGCGACGTCGAACAGCAGGCCATAGACCACGGCCTTGTTCTGATACGCGATGTCGGCAATCGGCGCCGGCAACGTGAAGACCACGTGGTAGTACTCCACCGGCAGCAGATCGGCCTGGCGGGCCTCGAGCCAGCGCTTGGCCGCGCTGCTCTGGCACTTCGGGCAATGCCGGTTGCGGCACGAGTTGTAGGCCACCTGATCGGCGCCGCAGCCTTCGCAGCGCAAGACGTGACCACCGAGCGCCGCGCTGCGGCACTGCTCGATGGCCGACATGACCTTGAGCTGACCCAGGCTCAGGTGGCCGCGCTGCGCTGCTCGCCAGGCGGGCCCGTGGGTGCGGAAGATGTCGGCAACCTCCAGGGCAGGCTGCCCCACGGCGACAGCCTCACGAGGGCGGCAGTCCCTCCAGCGGGCTGATCACCTCGCGCAGCAAGTCGGTGGCGACGTGGGCATAGATTGACGTCGTCTCCAAATGCTTGTGCCCGAGCAAGACCTGGATGACGCGGATGTCGACCTTCTGCTCCAGCAGGTGGGTGGCGAAGGAGTGGCGCAGGGTGTGCATTGACACGCGCTTGTCGATCTTGGCGTCGGCGGCGGCGCTATGGATGGCGCGGTTGAGCTGGCGCGTGGTCAACGGGTCTACGGGATCCAGGCCCGGGAACAGCCAGCCGTTGCGCAGGATCTTGCCCTGGGCATGGCCCACGCGCCACCACGCACGCAGCCGCTCCAGCAGGATCGGCGAAAGCATGGCGTAGCGGTCCTTGCGGCCCTTGCCCTGCTCCACGCGCAGCGTCATGCGCTGGCTGTCGATGTCGCCGACCTTCAGCGAGATCACCTCGCTGGCGCGCAGCCCGGTGCCGTAGGCCACCGACAGCGCCGTCTGGTGCTTGAGGTTGGCGGCCGCAGCGAGCAGGCGTGAGACCTCCAGGCGGCTGAGCACTACTGGCAGCGTCAGCGGCACGCGCACCGGTTGCATCTTGGCCATCAACTCACCACGGTCGAGCGTGACGTCAAAGAAGAACTTCAAGCCGGAGATCGTCGCGTTGAGCGTGATCGGCGACGTGCCGTGCTCGACCATGTGCATCTGGAAGCGCCGCAAGTCCTCAGCGCTCGCGGTGTCGGGCGAGGTCTTGAGGAAGGCAGCGAGACTGCGTACTGCACGAAGATAGCTGGCCTGCGTCTTGGGCTCGAACTTGCGCATGCGCATGTCCTCGAGCATGCGTTGGCGCAACGGCGAGACGGTCGGAGTCGAGATGTCCATGGTCCTGCTCCTGTCGATGAACGAGGCGGATCGCCTCGATCAACAACATCGCAGAACCAGCGAACCAGCGGCACAACGAAGCACCACAACTCTCGCCGAAGCGCCTACCGCGCTAGCGGTTTAGTCCTCAGACTGATAGAAGTCAGTTAGGCTCAGCGGCTGAATGACCGCTAACGCCGAAGCAGTCATTGAGACGTGGATCACCAGTACCTTGCCCAGGTGCTGGAAGAGGGTCGTGCGATGCGTGACCACGACACTCACTGAGCCGCACAGGCTCTTAAGAACCTACGCCGCGAGTTGCGAGCCTGAGCAGCGGCGACGGCTCTTCTCCGGCTTGTCCGCACTGATAGAGCCGATCAGAGTAAAACTCGTTTGATGCGAGGCTCAATCAGTCGACGTGAGGCAAAGTCGATCCGGTTCCCAACATCGTTC
>DATCGH010000332.1:0-14476 GCA_036509055.1 Caldimonas sp. | reverse complement strand
GATCATCATCCCGCAACTTCCGCAGATGCCGGCGCGGCAGACGAAGTCGAACTGCAGCGACGGATCCAGCGTTTCCCGGATCTCGCTCAACGCGATGAAGAGCGTCATGCCTTCGGACTGCTCGAGCTCGAAGGCCTGCATCCGCGGCACGCTGTCCGGATCGGCCGGATTGTGGCGAACGATGTTCAGCCTGATCTTCTGGCCGGTCACCGGCGGGGTCTGGGGTGTGCTCATCGGAATTCCTTCCTGGATTGGCGGCGGGACCTCGGCGGTTCACTCGCCTTCGCGGACGAAAAGAGGCTCGTGGGAATCTCCGGCCGCAGCCGGCTCGGCCGGTGCAAACCGATCGTCGATGCGTTCGTTGCGCCCGCGAAGCCTCTCGGGAAGCAGATGCTCGTACGGCATCAGGGCGTGCTGCAACTCATGGCGGTCCTTGATCTTCTCCTTCGCCGCCTCGACTTCGGCCTGGCGCGGCGCCGTCGCCGCGTGATCGGTGTAATCCTTCGCACCATAGCCGCGCCAGCCCGGCGGCAGCTCCATGCGCGTGATGTCGAGCGGCTCGTAGCCGAGCGTCGGCAGGGAGTCCGCCTCGCCCTTCCAGGTGGCCAGCGTGCGCCTCAGCCAGGTTGCGTCGTCGCGCCGAGGAAAGTCCTCGCGGTAGTGCGCGCCCCGGCTCTCGGTGCGCTGCAAGGCACCGTAGGCGACACACAGCGCGAGCTTCAGCATCCGCTGCACGCGGTACGCGGTCACCAGCTCCGGGTTGGCGCCCGGAGCGCGCGCCTTCAGGCCGATGCTGCGGCTCCTGACCAGGAGCTTCTGCAGCCCATCCACCGCCTGCTCGAGGTCGCTGCCGGTGCGGAAGATGCCGACCTTGCCGGTCATGATCTCCTGCATCTGCGCCTTGATCGCGCCGGCGTCCTCGGTGCCCGAGCCGTGCACGATGACGTCGAGCCTGGCCTGCTCGCGCCTCAGGAACTCGCGCACCAGGCCGGTGGGAATGTCGGCGTCGTTGCCGGGGCGATCGCAGAAATCGGCGATGTACTCGCCGACGATCATGCCGGCGACGACGGTCTCCGCCACCGAATTGCCGCCGAGCCGGTTGAAGCCGTGCATGTCCCAGCAGGCCGCCTCCCCGGCGGCGAACAGGCCCTTCAGGCTCGGGCTCTCGCCGGTGTGGTTGGTGCGCACGCCGCCCATCGTGTAGTGCTGCGCCGGCCGCACGGCGATCAGGTCCCGGGTCGGGTCGACGCCGAGGAAGTGATGGCAGATCTCGAAGACCTCGCGCAGGTTGTGCCGGATGTGATGCTCGCCGAGGAGGGTGATGTCGAGCCAGAGGTGGTCGCCGAAGCGGCTCTTGGCGCCCTTGCCCTTCTTGATATGCTCCTCCATCCGGCGGCTGACGACGTCGCGCGATGCGAGCTCCTTCTTCTCCGGCTCGTAGTCGGGCATGAAGCGGTGCCCGTCGGCGTCCTTGAGCAGCCCGCCGTCTCCCCGGCAGCCCTCGGTGACGAGGATCCCCGCCGGAAAGATCCCGGTCGGATGGAACTGCACCGCTTCCATGTTGCCGAGCGCGGCGACGCCGGTCTCGAGCGCGATGGCGTGGCCCATGCCCTCGCAGATGACCGCGTTGGTGGTGACCCGATAAAGCCGGCCCGCGCCGCCGGTGGCGATCGCCGTGGCTTTCGCGAGATACGCGGAGAGCTCGCCGGTGACGAGATCCCTGACCACCGCCCCGTGGCAACGGCTGCCGTCGTGGATCAGGGCGAGCGCCTCGGTGCGCTCATGGACCGGGATGGCGTCGGCGATCGCACGATCGGCCACCGCGTTGAGCATCGCGTGGCCCGTGCCGTCGGACACGTAGCAGGTACGCCACTTCTTGGTGCCGCCGAAGTCGCGCTGCGCCACCGTGCCGTGGGCTTCGTCGCGCTCGGTGATGGTGACCTTCTTGCCGTTGATGACGACGTCGCGGTCGCCTCGGCGAACCCGGCTCCACGGCACGCCCCAGGCCGCCAGCTCCCGCACCGCCTTGGGCGCCGTATTGACGAACATGCGCACGACCTGCTGGTCGGCGCCCCAGTCGGAGCCCCGCACCGTGTCTTCGAAGTGGACGTCCTCGTTGTCGCCCTGTCCCTTGATCACGTTGCCCAGGCTCGCCTGCATGCCGCCCTGCGCCGCCTTGGAATGCGAGCGCTTCGCCGGCACCAGCGAGAGGATGATGACCTCGTGGCCGCGGCGCTTCGCGCCGATCGCCATGCGCAGCCCGGCCAGCCCGCCGCCGATCACCAGCACGTCGGTGTAGACGACGTTCATTTCGACGCCTCCTTCAGCCAGGACGGCCACCATGGCGGCGGCGGTGCCTGGGGCGGGCTCTGCAGCCACGCCGGCGTATAGCGCTCACCCACCTGGTCTCGATGCGCGTAGCCGATCTTCATGTACGCCGCGAGCGTGGCGAGCCCGAGCACGAGGAAGAAGACGGTCAGAGCCCACTTCAGCCGCTTGAGCCGCTTGCGGCTCGCGTTCGCGTCCTTGCCTTCGAACCAGCCCCACTTCACCGCCAGGCGATAGAGGCCGATGCCGCCGTGGAGCTCGACGCAGAACAGCATGATGAGATAGATCGGCCACCACCGGCCGGTCCACACCCGGTCGGCCGACTCGTAGGGGCCGATGTCGCCCGGGTGCATCAGCATCTGATAGAGGTGCACCGTGGCGAGGAAGAACAGCGCGAACCCGGTCACGAACTGCACCCACCACAAGGTCGTGTCTTCGTGCCGGAGCAGGTTCCTGTGACCCATGAACAGGCGGTACTGCCGGTAGTTCGCGGGGAACTTGCGCATCGCGAGGAACGCGTGCAGCACGACGAACATGACGATGGCGAAGACGATGACCGAGACGATGCCGGGAAAGGCCCTGCCGACGAAGAAATAGCCCTCGAACATCCGGGTGATCGTCCACATGAAGTCCTTGCTCACCAGGATCGACGAGACAAAGAACATGTGGCCCCACATGAACAGGCCGAGAACGAGGCCGCTCACGCTCTGTGCCAGATCCATGCGCGCCGGCCAGCGGCTCTTGCGGTGCTGGTCGGCGAGCCCGACGCCAGCGATGACACGAGATGCGTGCGCCATGAACCACCTCCAACGTATACCCCAGCAGGAAGGGGCGGGATCGACGTTCAGCCGGGTGGCGACCTCATGGGCTCTGATCAGATGCGAATCGTCGAGTCGGGGCTCATTCTTATGCGCCGCTCGGCAGGATCATTGATCAGCGTCAAGCGGGGGAGCGACCAAGCGTACCGGTTTTCGGCCGAGGGACCGGCCGGAGACGGTGCGCCGACGGTGCTAAGTTCCATCCTGCACCTGCCGAATCCGCGATGCCGGCCCACCCCGCCCCCCTCCTGAAGGCGCTCAGGACCTTCGCCCTGGCCCTGCCCGGCACGCAGCCGAAGAGCCCCTGGCCCGGGCACGACGACGTCGCCGTCAACGACAAGACCTTTCTCTACCTCGGCGTGGACGCCGATCGGGTGTCGGTCGGCGTCAAGCTACGGATAAGCGGCGCGGAGGCCCTGCGCCTGCCGCACGCGAGGCCGATGGCCTACGGCCTGGGCAAGAGCGGCTGGGTGTCGATCGCCTTCGACCCGTCGACGGGCCCGCCGCTCGAGACGATCAAGCGCTGGGTCATGGAAAGCTACCGCGCCCAGGCGCCCAAGCGACTGCTGAAGGAACTCGAGGCCGCGCAGCCCTGGGTGGCGGCGGGCGGGTTGCCGCGCTGAGTCTTCGCCGTCGAGGGTCAGATCAGCCCTTCACGCCGAGCGCGGCGAAGTGCACGACCCATTCGCGCGCCGGGTCCACGCCCACCAGCGCGTCCGCCTCGTCGTCGTAGAACGCGCCGACGGCGCAGGCGCCGAGACCCCGGGCACCGGCCTCCAGGTACGCGCGCTCCCCGACCAGTCCAGTTTCGAGGAACGCGTGCCGGTAGCCGCGCGCCGCGCCGAGCGGATCGGCCGCGAAGCTCGCGCGGTCGATCGCCAGCACCAGCACCGCGGCGGCGTCGCCGATGACGTCCTGGTCGAGGGCGGCAGCACGCGTCGCGGCGCGGCCGGCCGCAGGCTGGGCGCGGCGACGCAGCAGCGCGTGTCCGCCGGGCTGATAGCGATAGACGCCGGGCTCCAGGCCTTCGACCGCGTGGACGACGATGTCGATGCGCACCGCCGGCGACAGCAGCGGGCCGGGGCTCGTCGCCATGCGCGACAACACCGCCGCGAGCGCAGTCAGGGACAGCGGTACGGCCGAGTAGCGACGCACCGATCGTCGCGTCGCAATGACATGCAGCCAGTCGGGCGTGACCGGCCCAGCAGCGGGAAGCGCGACGAGGGTCTCGGGCGACACCGGTGAGGCGCGGGTCATCGCCGCCGCGCCCGGTGCCGACATCGCGGGGGCCGGCGCGGCGGCGCGCAAGGAGGTCGCGGCGTGGACCGCGGCGGTCACGCCTGGAGCCTCGCTGGGCAGCGTCGACGCCGTCGCGCCAGCCGTCGGCAGCGCAGCGACCTGCCAGCGCGCCGCCGGTGTCTCCGCCGTAAGCGCCGACGGGGCCGCCGGCGATGGCCATACCATCGGCAAGGGCGATGCCACCGACATGGGCCGTGCCGGCGGCGCCGCCCCAGTACCTGCCGATCCGCCGAGCGCGACGACCGCGAGCACGCCTTCCAGCGACTCGTCGACGCCGAGCGCGCGGGCCAGCAGCGCCTCGTCGAACGCAGCGACGAAGCGGGCCGGCATGCCGAGCACCCCGGCGGCGACGCGCAGGTTCTCGAGCGCGTGCCCGAGGTCGGCGAGCACGTAGCGATAGGTCCGGTCGCGGTACTTGTGTCCCGAGCGCTGGAAGACCGCGGTCGCGATGACGAACGCCGGTGCCTCGTGTGCCGCCCCGCCGTCGATCGCGTCGCCCGGCAGCGCATCGAGCGAGGCCGCGCCGAGCCGCTCCAGTGCATGCGATTGCGGGTCGTAGTGCAGGACGCCCGGGCCCAGGCCGGGAAGCGACCGTGCCAGCATGTACAGCTCGGTCGCGAACAGCGCGCCCGACGACGGCGAGGCGCGCAGCGACAGGCCGCCGCGGGTCTCGGTCACGCCGGCGGTGTGCCAGAGCAGAGCGGCGAGCGAAGCGAGGTCGAAGCGGCCTGCCCGTGCAGCTCCCGGTGCCGGCAAGCGAATCAACGCCGCGCCGGTATGGCGCTTGAACGGCGGCGGCGGCTCGCCCCAGCCGCCGCTGGGGGCGCGTGTCAGGACGCCGGCGCGTGTGTGCGCGGAAAAGGCATGGAAACGCTCGACGAGCGCGAGCGCCGCCGCCTCGGAAACGCTGCCGGAGAGCGCCGTCGTCGCACCGGCGCGCGACGACGTCGTTCCGACCGGCGACGGCTCGACCTTGAGCTCGCTGCGTCCATGGCGCAGGCCGAGCACGAACGCCGCGCCCGTCGCCGCCAGCACACCGAACGCGCCGAGCAGGCTGCGCCGCGTCGCGGCCACCGCAGCCACCGCCGGCGTCTGCGAAAGCTCCCGGCCTCGCTCCGGGCGGCGCGTGAAGAAGCGCCACACCAGCGGAAAGTTGAAGGCCAGGTGCAGCGACACGAGCAGCGCCGTGCCGTAGCCGAACAGGTAGTGCCAGTCGAATACCGGCAGCTGCTGGTTGGCGACCCAGAAGATGCCGAGACCGGCGGTCGTCGCCACGTAGGCGAGCAGGAGCACGCTCGAGCCGATGTTGATCGCGGTGCGTGAAGGCGCGCGGCCGCGCAGGCATTGCCCGGCGAGCATGGCCGCCGCGAGCAGCAGCGGCAAGGCGACCCAGAGAATCTTCGGCATCGGCGTGACCTCGGAGTGCGATCTTCTCTCCGGATCAGCGGCGCGCCGAGCGTGCGGACATCGGCCCGCCGTGCGGCCGACCGGCGCACGGCACCGTCTACAGTCGGCTCCATCGACTTCCGGAGCCCGCATGAATCCGCCGCAGATCCGCTTCGACGACGGCGCCTCCTACGAGGTCTACATGGGAGTCTGGAGCCGATCCGTCGGCGATGCGTTCCTGCGCTGGCTCGATCCGGCTCCGGGCGAGCGCTGGGCCGACGTGGGCTGCGGCAACGGCGCGTTCACCGAGATGCTGGCGGAACGCTGCGCCCCGGCCGAAGTCCAGGGCATCGACCCCGCCGAGGCGCAGATCGCCTTCGCCCGCACCCGTCTTCCCCCGGGTGCACCGGTGGCGTTTCATGTCGGTGACGCCCAGGCCCTGCCCTGGGCGGAAGCCCGCTTCGACGCGGCGGTGATGGCGCTGGTGATCTTCTTTGTGCCCGATCCGGTGAAGGCGGTGGCCGAGATGGTCCGGGTCACCCGGCCCGGCGGCAGCGTCTCCGCCTACGCCTGGGACATGTTCGGCGGCGGCTTCCCCTACGCCGCGATGCTCGATGAGATGAAGGCGATGGGCATCGCGACGCCCGGCCCGCCGAGCGAGGAAGCGTCGCGCCTGGAGGCGCTGCGCTCGCTCTGGCAAGGGGCCGGGCTGGTCGGCGTGGAGACGCGAACGATCGAGGTGGAACGCAGCTTCGAAAGCTTCGATCGCTTCTGGGAGATCGCGCAGACCGGCCCGCGGGTCGCGACGCGCGTGGCGCAGATGGGCGAGGCGGACCGTGCACGCCTGCGTGACGGGGTGCGGCGGCGCCTGCCGGTCGATGCCCAGGGCCAGCCGACCTACCGCGCCTGGTCCCACGCCGTCAAGGGTCGGGTTCCCGGCTGACCGTTGCGCCGACGGTTCGGCCCGAAGCGAACCGTGGCGCCGTGGCCGCGCCTAGACTGCCCGCCATGAAGGACGGACCCGACATCGCCCGCATCGCCGGCCTCATCGGCGAGCCGGCGCGCGCCGAGATGCTGACCGCCCTGCTGGACGGCCGCGCGCTCACCGCCACCGAGCTGGCCGCGGCCGCCGGCGTCACCCGGCAGACGGCGAGCGCCCACCTGGGCAAGCTGCTCGAAGCCAGGCTGCTGTCGGTGGAGGCGCAGGGCCGGCACCGCTACTTCCGCCTCGCCGACGACGAGGTGGCGCACGCCCTCGAGGCGCTGCTCGGCGTGGCCTTCCGCAGCCGGCCGACGCGATTGGTGACCGGACCGCGCGAGCCGGCCCTGCGCAAGGCCAGGGTCTGCTACGACCACCTCGCCGGCGAACTGGGCGTGATGGTCTACGGCGGCCTGCAGTCGAGCGGCTCGCTCACCAGCGGCACCGAGGGGCTCTGCCTGAGCGAGGTCGGCCTGGCGCGGTTTCGCGCCCTCGGGGTGGACGTCGATGCGGCCGCGCGGCAGCGACGCGTCTTCTGCCGCCCCTGCCTCGACTGGAGCGAGCGCCACGACCACCTCGCCGGCGCCCTCGGCGCGGCGCTGCTGCAGCGTATCTACGAGCTGCGCTGGGCGGCGCGGGTGAAAGGCTCGCGGGTGGTGGATTTCACGGCCGTCGGGGAGCAGAACCTGCGGTCGGCGTTCGCCTGATCCGCATGCGAGGCACGAACGCCGGCGGGCCCTTGCTCGGGCCTGCGCGACCTCAGAAGCCGTACGACAGCCCGAGCATGCCCTCGACCTGCAGCATCGTGTCGCCTCGAATCGCCACCACGCAGCCGCCGGAGCAGAAGAACCCGCCGCTGCTGTGGATCAGCGTCAGATAGCCGCGCACTTCGGTGCGCAGTGCGAGCTGCTTGGACAGCATCCACTGGTAGCCGAGGCCGAGGTTCATCGACGGGCGCACCTCGGACGACAGCCCGTCGAGGCTCGGCGACAGGTGCGTGATCCCCAGCCCGCCGACCAGGTAGCTGCCGTTTTCGGTGTGGTTGCCCTCGAAGAACACGCGCCCGCCGATGTGCAGGTAGCTGATGTTGACGGCGATGTCGCTCGTTCGGTTCAGCACCGAACCCGGCAAGGCGCTGCGCTGGAAAGAGTAGAAGAGCTGCGCCTGCCGCCCATCGGCAAGGAGCCACTCGAAGCTCAGCGAGCCGGCGGCGCCGCCGTCGAGCTTCACGGTCTCGTCGCCGGCGTTCTGGTCGATGAACTCGCCGCCCGCTCGCGCGCCGCCATACACGGTCACCGCACCCTCGGCCGCCGCGGCCGAGGACGCCAGCACCAGCCCGGCAGCGATCACAACCCGAAAAACCGCCCGAGAGCAAAGCATGTCCGTCCTCATGCGTCGAACGCCAGCCGCTTGACCGCGGCCTCGTCCCATTCGATGCCGCAGCCCGGCCGATCCGGAATGACGAGGCGGCCGTCGCACACCTCGAACGGCTCCTTCAGGATCGGGTTGGCCCAGTCCTGCCACTCCAGCCAGTGTGCGGTCTCGGTCACGCGCATCAGATGCGCGGCCACCTCGGGATACAGGTGCGTCGACACCTCGATGCCCTTGGCGGCGGCGATCGGCACCGAACGCAGCCATCCGGAGACGCCACCGATGCGCATCAGGTCGGGCATCACGTAGTCGCCGGCGCCGAGCTCGAGGGCGCGCCACAGCTCGCGCGGGCCGTAGAAGTTCTCGCCGAGCTGCACCGGCGTGCGCAGCTCGCGCGTCAGCTGGGCATAGCCGTCGAGGTCGTTGTAGGTGGTCGGCTCCTCGAACCAGTAGAGGCCCTGGTCGTCGAGGGCGTGGCAGCGCCGCAGGGCATCGCCCAGGGTCAGGCCCTGGTTGAAATCGACCATGAGGTGGACGTCCGGGCCGACGGCCGAGCGCACCTCGCGGATCGCCTGCAGGTCGTCGGCCAGGCGGTCCCTGCCGAGGCGCAGCTTGAGCGCGCCGAAGCCGCCTTCGGCCACCAGCTCTGCCGCCTCCCCGGCCAGGCCGTCGAGCGCGGACAACCACAGGCCGTTGCTGTTGTAGGCCGGGACATCGCCGACCGTGCCGCCGAGCAGCTCAGCCAGCGGCAGGTCGGCGGCCCGGGCCAGCGCGTCCCAGGCGGCCATGTCGAGACCGGCGACGGCGATCATCGTGATGCCTTCGTAGCCGACCAGGTTGAGCGAACGCCGGCCCTCCTGGAAGTCGGAAAGCGGCGCGACCTGCCGTCCGATGCGCTGCTCGGCCAGGTGGCGCAGCACCGGGACGATCGACCCGATCGAATGCGTCAGATAGGGCTCGAGGTAGCTGCGGCCGACGACGCCTTCGCGCGTGTACAGGTCGATCAGGATCAGCGGCCAGTGGTCGAAGCGCCCGACCTTGGAAACGATCGGCCGCTTCAGCGGCACGCTCACCGCACGGATCTCGACGCTCTTCAGCGTCAGCCTGGCCTGCCCCATCGTCACCTCCAGGAGAAATGATCGTTCCGGCCCGCTCGACTGCGCGGCCGCCGGTCGGAGGCGAGCCTCAGGACCCTCTCGGCTGTGTCACGGGCGCGGATCGTTCATCACCCCGCCCCGGTTCGACAGATTTCAATCGTCGTCGCGCACCTTGAACTCGCCGACGAGCCGCTGCTGCGTGTTCGGCGGCACCGCCTCGTAGTGCGAGAACTCGAGCGTGTACCGGCCCTGGCCGCTGGTCAGAGCGTTGAGCCGGCTCTGGTAGCCGAGCAGCTCCGACATCGGCGCCTGGCCGCGCACCATCATCGTCCCGGGCGCGCCGTTGGCCGTGCCGCTCACCATGCCGCGGCGCGACGCCAGGTCGCCGGTGATGTCGCCGAGCGCCTGTCCGGGCGCGGTGATCTCGACGTGCACGATCGGCTCCAGCACGATCGGCCGACCGTCGCGCACGGCCGCCAGGAAGGCCTTGCGGCCGGCGGTGACGAAGGCGATCTCCTTGCTGTCGACGCTGTGGTGCTTGCCGTCGTAAACAACGACCTTCACATCGACCACCGGGTAGCCGGCGATGGCGCCGGCGGCGAGCACTTCGCGCACGCCCTTTTCCACGGCGGGGATGAACTGGCCCGGAATCGTCCCGCCCTTGACCTGGTCGACAAACTCGAAGCCGCCGCCGCGCGGCAGCGGCTCGATGCGCAGGTAGACCTCGCCGAACTGGCCGGCGCCGCCGCTCTGCTTCTTGTGCCGGTGGTGGCCTTCCGCCGGCGCCGTGATCGTCTCGCGATAGGCGACTCGCGGCGGCCGGGTGTTGACCTCGAAGCGGTAGGTTTCGCGCAGCCGCTCGAGCAGGATGCGCAGGTGCAGCTCGCCGAGGCCGTAGACCACGGTCTCGTTGGTGCCGGTCGCGTGCTCCAGCCTCAGGCAGGGGTCTTCGTCGACCAGCTTGGTGAGGATCTCCCACATCCGCTGTTCGTCGCCGTGGCGCTTGGGCTCGATCGCCAGGCCGTGCACCGGCTTGGGAAAAGGCAGCGGCGCGAGGTGGATGTGATCGTCCTCGGCCGCGTCGTGCAGTACCGCATCGAAGCGGATCTCGTCGACCTTGGCGACCGCGGCGATGTCGCCCGGCAGCGCCTGCGCGACTTCGACATGGTCCTTGCCCTGAAGCATGAAGAGGCGCCCGACCTTGAAGGGCTTCCGGCCGTCGCCGATGTACAGCAGGCTGTCCTTGGTGACCGTCCCCTGATGCACCCGGAACACGCCGAGCCGGCCGACGAACGGATCGACCGTCACCTTGAACACATGGGCCAGGACGTGCCGGGCCGGGTCGGGCAGGGCCGCGAGCGGCTCGGCCGCATCGCCCTCGCCGCGCAGGAAGTCCGGCGGGTTGGCCTCGGCGGGATTCGGCAGCAGCTTGACGATGATGTCGAGCAGCTCGGCCACGCCGGCGCCGCTGCGGGCCGAGACGAAGCACACCGGGATCAGGTGACCCTCGCGCAGCGCCTGCTCCAGCGGCGCGTGCAGCTCCGCGGCATCGACGTCGCCCTCGTTGAGATAGCGGTCGACGAAATCGGCGTCCACTTCGACGACCTGCTCCACCAGCGCGCGATGCGCGGCATCGACGCTGCCGAAGTCGCTGTGCCCTTCGCGGTTGTAGAAGCAGTCGACGACCCGGCTGCCGCCCGCATCCGGCAGATTGATCGGCAGGCACTCCTTGCCGAACGCGGCCTGGATCTGCGCCAGCACGCGCGGCAGGTCGACGCCCGGGGTGTCGATCTTGTTGACGATGATCAGCCGGTCGCGCTGGCGCGAGGCCGCGTGTTCCATCATGCGCACCGCCATCGGCTCGACGCCGGTCGCCGCGTTGATGACGACCGCCACGGTTTCCACCGCCTCGAGAGCGGGCAGGCTCTGCCCGAGGAAGTCGGGGGCGCCCGGCGTGTCGATGAAGTGGATCCGGGTCGCGCCGTGCGCGAGGTGGAGCACGGTGGCGTTGAGCGAGTGCTGCATCCGCCGCTCCATCGCGTCGAAGTCGCTGACCGTGGTGCCGCGCTCCAGCGTTCCGGGGGCGCCGATCGCGCCGGCGGTCGCGAGCAGCGTTTCGGCCAGGCTGGTCTTGCCGGCAGCCGCCGGCCCGACCAGCGCAAGCGTGCGTATGGCGTCGACTGCGGCGCCGGCACCGGCGCCTGAGGGTGGGCTTGGCATGGGCGTGTCTCCTTCAGCGTGCGCCGGTGCATGGCCGGCGGCGGTGGCTCGAGGTTCGGTGCTCGATGATCCTATAAGTATGGGCTCGGGGTCTCAGGCACATCCCGGGGCCGGCCCCCGACCTCAGGGCTTCTCGCGCGCGCCGCGCTGTTCGAGGTAACCGATCATCGCGACATTGCGGGCCTCGATCGCGGCGACGAGCGGCGTCGGCCCGGGGTTGCAGTTCACGTCGACGCCGCCCTCGACGAGGATGCGCGCGATCGCGTCGTCGCGCGCTTCGATCGCGCTCACCAGCGCCCGCTCGCCGAGTCGCGGATCCATGCCGCCCTCGACCAGCGCACGCACGGCCTCCGGCACCGGGTGCAGCATGACGATGTCCAGCGGGCTGAAGTCGCCGGTCGAGGGCCCGCGCCCGCCGCTCGTCAACCGCTTCCAGAACGATTCGGTCGGTCGCGTCACATCGCCGCCGCTGGTGCCCCAGGTCCTGTTCGGCCGGGCACCCCTGGCGAGCATGGCCCTGATGATCTCGACCGCTTCCGGTCGCTTCGGCCGCAATTGATAGAGCGCGATGTACCACGGCGACTGCGGGCGATCCTGCACCGGGACCATCTTGTTCGGGTCGGCACCGGCGGCGAGCAGGCGCGTCACCGCGGCGGTGTCGCCGACGATCGTCGCCGCGGCAAGCTGCTGTTCCGCCGCGCCGCCGTGGGGCGGCCGCTCGATGCCGCACGCGGCCGCGGCCAGGGCGAGCAGAAGAAGGACAGCGCGACGGATCATCGTCCGCTTCCCGGCTCGCGAAGCGCCGCGGCCACGGCGTCGAGGGCGGTAGCGACGGCCGGCTCGCGTTCGTCGCTGCGGGCAGCGGTGACGATCTCCCCGACCGTGCGTCCGTCGTTGCCGCGCGCCTGCCGGTCCGCGCCGCGGTCGAGGAGCAGCCGCACCGCATCGGCATGGCCGAGCACCGCGGCGCGGAAAAGCGCCGTCTTGCCGTCGACCGGCGACACGTCCGTCACGCGCGCGCCTTCGGCGAGCGCACGCTCGATGCCGCCGCGATCGCCGTGGCGAGCGGCCCGGAACAGGTGCTCGTCCGCGTCGGAGAAGCGCACGCGCGGCAGCCAGACGAAATAGGCGACCATCGCCGGCACGGCGAGCACGAACAGCGTCAGGTAGAGGATCTTGCCGCTGCGGCCGAGGCCGAGCAGGGCGAACAGGACCGCCTGCGCCTTGGCCATGCGCTATTCGGCGGCGACGTACTTCGCTGGACTGCCGAGCTTGTCGTCCTCGCGCGTGACGCCTTCGCACTCGAGAACGAAGTCCGGCCCGAAGACCTTGCCCGGGGTTTGATACCCCGGCGCGACCTCTCCCGCGAGCACGCGTCGCACGGCGGCCAGGGCGGCGCGCGTGGTCCAGACCAGGCCGGCTTCCGGACCGTGCAGGCGCGACACCGCGCTCTGTCCCGCCGCATCGCGGACCTGGCCCCAGACATGCGTCACGGTCTTCGCCCGCGCCTCGGCGCCCGGCCCCGGCTGCACGCCGCGCTGCATCAGGGCACGCACCGGCGCGAGACTGAACAGCGGGCGCAGCGCCCGGACCATCGCCATCTGCCGCCGCATGGCGGGCGGCAGCGCGACGTAGACCTCGATGTCGGGGATGCCGGTGCTGTGAAACGCCGTGAAGACATCGCCCCAGGTGAAGCGGGCGGACTCGACCGGCCCCTGGCCGAAATCGATGCGCCGCAGCTTCTCGCCGCGCTCGGGCACCACCAGTCGGCCGCCGCGACGGACCCGGTCGCCGAAGGGCAGCAACTCGATCATCGTGCGCTGGGTCCCGGGAGGCAGCCCGGCCGGACCGACGCTCTGGAAGCCGAGCTCCAGCCGATTCGCCGAGGGCAGCCGGCGCAGCAGGTGCACCGCCAGGCAGTCGGTGGGAACGACGTCGAAACCGACCGCCGGCAACAGCATGACGCGGCGTGCCTTGGCCTCGGCATCGCGCGCCGCCAGCGCCTCGAACACCGGGATCTCGCCGGTGATGTCGAGATAGTGCACTCCCTTGCGCAGGCAGGCATCGGCCATCGGCTTCGAAGTGAACTTGTACGGCCCGGCGCAATGCAGCACGACCTTCACGTCGCCGAGCGCACGGTCGAGGGCCGCGGCATCGTCGAGCGTGCAGGCCCGGGACTTGACCCCTAGGGCCTTGGCCAGGGGCTCGAGGCTGGCGGCATTTCGGCCGGCAAGGACCGGCTGCAGGCCCTGCGTCAAGGCGAGACGCGCCGCCGCCTCGCCGACATAGCCGTTCGCACCGTAGATCAGGAAGCGGGTCGTCATGACGGCTGCTCCTTTCGACCGGCTTGAACCGGACGGCCGCCATTGTCAGGCTCTCGTTCAGGAATGGGCCATCTTCCGCTTCATACACTTGCCTCGAGGATCTCCCCTGCCCGGCGCACCCTTCTCCCCATGAAAGTCGTCTACCTCATCAACGGGCTCAACGGCGGCGGCGCGGCCTTTCCGATGGTTCAGGTGCTCGGGCTGATGCAGGAGCTCGGGCACGAGGTGAAGGTCCTGGCCCTGCTGCCGCAGGACGGCAAGGCCGGCCCGCGGCTCGCGCAGGCCGGCATTTCGTGGGAGGTGCTCGGCGACCGTCCCTGGGAGCTCTTCGCTCCCGCGCTGCGCCTCGTGCGCCGCCTTCGCGCCGATCGTCCCGACCTGTTGTGGACCTCGCTGACACGTGCCACGCTCTACGGCCAGCTCGCCGGCCGCCTGCTCGACATTCCCGTGGTCAGCTGGCAGCACAGCGACTACCTGAAACCCGCGAACCTCGCGTTCCTGCGTCGCACGCGTCGCCTGAGCTCGCGCTGGATCGCTGATTCCGAGGCCGTGGCCGAGTTCGCCCGAACCCGGCTCGGCATCGCCGCCGACCGCCTCGACATCTGGCCGCCGTTCGTCGCCGACCCCGACCTTCCCGCCGCCAGCGCCTGGCCG
>DATCGH010000331.1:0-7683 GCA_036509055.1 Caldimonas sp. | reverse complement strand
CGCGGCGGAGGATGCCGGCTTTCTCGCGGCCGATGGCCTCGCGATCGCGCCCGAGGAATTCGGCGTGGTCGACGTCGATGCTGGTCAGCACCGCGCAGTCGGCATCGAAGACGTTGACCGCGTCGAAGCGGCCGCCGAGCCCCACCTCGAGAATGACGAGATCGAGCGACGAGGCCGCGAGCAGCCGGGCGATCGCCAGGAACGTGAACTCGAAATAGGTCAGCGTGATGTCCCCGCGCGCCACCTCGACCGCCTCGAAGTGCGCCAGCAGCGCCTCGGCCGCCACGCTCTCGCCGGCAATCCGGCAGCGCTCCTCGAAATGCACCAGGTGCGGCTTGGAGAAGAGACCCACCCGGTAGCCGGCGGCGAGGGCGATCGCCTCGAGCATGGCGCAGGTCGAGCCCTTGCCGTTGGTGCCGCCGACGATGACGACCGGCGTCGCCGGATCGAAGCTCAAGCCGAGACTAGCCTTGACCGCCGCGACCCGGTCGAGGGTCAGCTCGATCGTCTTCGGATGCAGGCGCTCGCAGTGGGCGAGCCAGTCGTCGAGGGTCACGCCCGGCGCGCCCGCGGCGCAGTTCTCAGGCCACCGCGTCCGACGGCAGCCGCTCGAGCATCGCGATCTGGCGGGCGATCACCGAGCGCAGCTCGCGCCGGTCGACGATCATGTCGATGGCGCCGGTCTGGAGCAGGAACTCGGAGCGCTGGAAGCCCTCGGGCAGCTTCTCGCGCACCGTGTTCTCGATCACCCGCGGCCCGGCGAAGCCGATCAGCGCCTTCGGCTCGGCGATGACGATGTCGCCGACGAAGGCGAAGCTGGCCGAGACGCCGCCCATGGTCGGGTCGGTGAGAACGCTGATGTAGGGCAGGCCGGCCTGCGCCAGCCGGGTCAGCGCGGCATTCGTCTTGGCCATCTGCATCAGGCTGAGCAGGCCTTCCTGCATGCGCGCGCCGCCGGTCGCGGTGAAACTGATGAAGGGCGTCTTCTGCTCGATCGCGGTGTGCACGCCGCGGACGAACCGCTCGCCGACCACCGAGCCCATCGAGCCGCCCATGAAGTCGAACTCGAAGGCGACGGCGACCACGGGAAGGGTCATCAAGGCACCCCCCATCACGATCAGGGCATCGGTCTCGCCGGTGTTCTCGAGCGCGTCCTTCAGTCGCTCGGGGTACTTCTTGCTGTCCTTGAACTTGAGCGCGTCGACCGGAATGACTTCCTGGCCGATCTCGTAGCGGCCTTCGGGGTCGAGGAAGGCGTCGAGCCGGGCCCGGGCGCCGATGCGGTGGTGGTGGCTGCACTTCGGGCAGACGTACTGGTTCTTCTCGAGGTCGGTCTTGTAGAGCACCGTCTCGCAGGAGGGGCACTTGATCCACAGGCCCTCGGGCACCGTGCGGCGCTCGTTCGGGTCGGTCGGCTGGATCTTCGGCGGAAGCAGTTTTTCGAGCCAGCTCATCGGATGCCTTCCTTCATGATTTCAGGCGTCGAGGGCGGTGCGGATCTCGGCGACGAATCGTCCTGCCATTGTCGCCGCTTCCGCCCGCCCCGCCCCTTCCAGGTGCTGGATCAGGGCGCTGCCGATGACGACCGCATCGGCGACCTCGGCCACCGCCCGCGCCGTCTTGGCGTCGCGGATGCCGAAGCCGACGCCGATCGGCAGCTTCACCTGCGCCTTAATGCGCGGGATCATCGCCGCAACCGCGCCGATGTCGAAGTGCCCGGCCCCGGTCACGCCCTTCAGCGACACATGGTAGACGTAGCCGCTGGCCACCCGGGCGACGCCGGCGATGCGCTCGTCGGTGGAGGTCGGGGCGATCAGGAAGATCGGATCGATGGCGCGCGCCTTGAGCAGCGCGGCGAAGTCCGCGCACTCCTCGGGCGGATAGTCGACGACCAGGACGCCGTCGACGCCGGCGTCCCGGGCGGCATCGGCGAAGGCTTCGATGCCGTAGCGCTCGATCGGGTTGGCATAGCCCATGAGCACGATTGGCGTCGTCGCATCCTGGCGGCGGAATTCGGCCACGGCCGCGAGCACCTGCTTCATGCCGATGCCGCGCGCCAACGCCCGCTCGCTCGCCTTCTGAACCACCGGGCCGTCGGCCATCGGGTCGCTGAACGGGATGCCGAGCTCGATGATGTCGGCGCCGGCACGGGCCATCGCCAGCAGGATCTCGACCGTGCCGTCGGCATGCGGATCGCCGACGGTGACGTAGGGAATGAGGGCCGTGGCGTGGCGGTCGCGCAGCGCCGCGAAGGTGGCGTCGATGCGGCTCATCGCTTCACCGCCCGCTTGGCGTCGAGCTCGGCAACGGTGGCGATGTCCTTGTCGCCGCGGCCAGAGAGGTTGACGAGCAGATGCTGGTCCGGCCGCATCGTCGCCGCCAGCTGCATCGCATAGGCGACCGCATGGCTCGACTCGAGCGCCGGGATGATGCCTTCGGTGCGGCAGAGGCGATGAAATGCGGCCAGCGCGTCGTCGTCGCCGACGGCGACGTACTCGGCCCGGCCGATGTCGTGCAGCCAGGCGTGCTCGGGGCCGACGCCGGGGTAGTCGAGGCCGGCCGAGATCGAATGGGTCTCGATGATCTGGCCGTCGGCGCTCTGCAGCAGGTAGGTGCGATTGCCGTGCAGCACGCCCGGGCTGCCGGCGCAGATCGAAGCGGCGTGCCGGCCGGTGGCGAGGCCCTCGCCCGCCGCCTCGACGCCGATCAGGCGCGTGCCGGCCACCGGGATGTAGGGATAGAAGATGCCCATGGCGTTGCTGCCACCGCCGACGCAGGCGATCACCGCATCGGGCTGCCGGCCCGCAGGGCCGCCGAGGGTCTCGATCATCTCCGGCATCTGCACCAGGCACTCGTCGCCGATGACCCGCTGGAAGTCGCGCACCATCGTCGGATAGGGGTGCGGGCCGGCGACGGTGCCGATGATGTAGAACGTGTTCTCGACGTTCGTCACCCAGTCTCGCAGGGCTTCGTTGAGCGCGTCCTTCAGCGTCTTCGAGCCGCTCTCCACCGGCACCACCGAGGCGCCGAGCAGGTTCATGCGGTAGACGTTCGGCGCCTGCCGCTTCACGTCCTCCGAGCCCATGTAGACCACGCACTCGAGGCCGTAGCGGGCGCAGATCGTCGCCGTGGCGACGCCGTGCTGGCCGGCGCCGGTCTCGGCGATGACACGAGGCTTGCCCATGCGCCGGGCGAGCATCGCCTGGCCGATGGTGTTGTTGATCTTGTGCGCGCCGGTGTGGTTGAGATCTTCGCGCTTGAGGTGGATCTGCGCCCCGCCGACCTCGCGCGACAGGCGGGCCGCGTGGTAGACCGGGCTCGGCCGGCCGACGTAGTGGGCAAGCTCGGAGCGGAATTCGGCGTCGAACGCCGGGTCGCGCCGGGCCTCGTCGTAGCAGGCCTTCAGCTCGTCGAGGGCATGGACCAGGGTCTCGGCGACAAAGCTGCCGCCATAGGGGCCGAAGTGCCCGCGGGCATCGGGCTGCTGATAGTCGGTGAATGGCATGGTGTCTTCAGGAAACCGAGGCCTCGATCCGCAGATCGGCCTCGCGCACGGCATCGCAGAAGGCATGGATCGCCGCCGCGTCCTTCACGCCGCGCGCCGACTCCACGCCCGAGGAAACGTCAACGGCCCAGGGCCGCAGCTCGCGGATGCCGGAGCCGACATTTCCGGCATGCAACCCACCAGACAAAACGAGCCGATGGGGAACGCCGCGAGGAACGAGCGACCAATCGAAGACCTTTCCGCTGCCGCCGAACGCCTCGACATGGGCGTCGAGGAGGAGGCCCTGGGCCTCGTCGAAACGGCGCGCGAAGTCTAGCAAATCGAAGCCCGGCGCCATCCGCGCCGCCCGCAGGTACGGCCGCCTGGCCGCCGCACATTGCGCCGGGGTTTCGTCGCCGTGGAACTGCAGCACCAGCGCCGGAATCGCGGCGACGGCGGCGGCGACGGTCGCCGGCTCGGCGTTGACGAACAGGCCCACCGGCGTCACGTACGGCGGCAGGGCCTGGGCCAGGGCCTCGGCTTGCGGCAGCGTCAGGTAGCGCGGGCTGCCCGGATGGAACACGAGGCCGATCGCGTCGGCGCCGGCGTCGACCGCCGCGGCGACGTCCTCAGGCCGCGACACCCCGCAGATCTTGATCCGGGTACGCGCGCTCATCGCCGTCCGCCGGGCCGCGGCGCGGCCTCAGGGAATCCACGACATGGCCGGCGTTCGCTCGGGGATCGCATGGACGGCATCGTAGTACGGGCCGAGGAAGTACAGGCCGTCGGGCGAGAAGGTCGCGGCGGCGAGCGTGCGGTCCCGGCCCGCGAGCACCTCGCCGAGCCAGGCGGGATCGCGCGCCCCGCTGCCGACCGCGATCAGGCCGCCCATGATGTTCCTGATCATGTGGTGCAGGAAGGCGTCGGCCTCGAAGTCGAAGCGCCAGTAGTCGCCGCGCCGGGCGATCGCCAGCGCACGCAGCGTCTTCACCGGCGTCGGCGACTGGCATTCGGCCGAGCGGAAGGCGCTGAAGTCGTGGGTGCCGAGCAGCGCCTGCCCGGCCGCGCGCATGGCATCGCCATCGAGGCTGCGGAAGGTCCAGCCGACGTGCCCGGCCTCGAGCGCCGGCCGCACCCGCGACTCGAGCAGCACGTAGGCATAGCGGCGGCCCTGGGCGCTGGCGCGCGAATGGAAGGCGTCAGGCACGAACCGGCACCACTGGATGGCGATGTCGCCGGGCAGATAGCGGTTGCTGCCGCGCACCCAGGCCTCCTGGGCGCGCTCGGCGACGGTGTCGAAGTGGACCACCTGGTTGAGCGCATGCACGCCGGCATCGGTGCGCCCCGCGGACACGGTGCCGACCGGCCGGTCGGCGAAGGCGGACAGGGCGCGCTCGACCTGGTCCTGAACCGTGCGGCCACCCGGCTGGCTCTGCCAGCCCTGGTAGGCGGAGCCGCGATAGGCGATGCCGAGCGCGACTCGCACGACGGTCCTTGCGGCGAGCGCGCGCGGCGCCCGCCTCAGCTCAGGTCGTCGAGCATCCCCTGCGCCTTGGTCTTCGCCGAGCCGCTGGCGGTGGCGAGCACTTCGCGGAGCAGGTCGCGGGCGCCGTCCTTGTCGCCGATGCGCTGGAACTCCTCGGCCAGCTCCATCTTGCGCGAGATCGGATCCGACCTGCTGTCGTCCTCGACGAACGGCGAGTCGATGCTGCGGACCGTGGTATCGCCCGACTTGTCGAGGTCGAGGCTGATGCCGGAGAGGTCGAAGGCGAGCGGCGTGTCGCGCGTGTCGGGACCCGACCTGGCCGAATCGTTCGAGGTCAGCGGCATCTTGGTCGTCGACTGCTGGAAGCCGCTCCCGCCGGTTCTCGGCGGATACGACTCGGTGGCGTCGAACGCCGCCGGCTGCGACGGCACGCCCACGTCCGGGTTGTCGAGGTCGAGGTCGAGGTCGCCGACCTGGCTGTCGCGAATGGCCGAATCGGCGCCGACCGAGCTGCCGTACGCCGACGGCACCGGGATGATGGACTGCGGCAGCGTGCTCGCGCCGAGCGGCTCGACCATCGCCGGGCCCTCGCTCGGGCGCTCGGGCGCACCGCCCGCCTGATAGAGCGGGTTCTCGGGGTCGATCTGCGAGCCGAGGTCCTGCGCCTTGGTCCACTCCTCGCCCTCGCCGCGGGTCAGCGCGAACAGCTGGGTGGCGAGCAGCTCGAAGCCCTTGATGTCGCGCCGCTTGGCGTAGACCTCGAGCAGCTTGCTGCGGATCGCGAGGCGCTCCGGATTGCTGCGCATCGCCTCCTTGAGGATTTCCTCGGCCTGCAGGTCGCGCCCGTAGGCGAGGTAGACGTCGGCCTCGGCGACCGGGTCGACGTCGCCGATCGCGTCGAGCTGCGACAGCGAATAGGTCATCGACGAGGAGCTGCCGCCGGCATCGCGGGTGTCGATGCGCTGGCCGCCGCTGGCGCCGAAGAACGAATCAGGCTGCAGGCGGCTCTCGAGGAACGAGGTCTCGCCGCTGTCCTTCTTCGAGCGCTGGAAGAACCGGTAACCGCCGAACGCGGCGAGCAGCAGCGCCAGCAGTCCACCGCCGAGGTAGAGCGGATTGGCGAGCAGCGAATCGATCAGGCTGTCTTCGGCCACCGGCTGCTTGACCGGGGGACGGACCGCCGGACGCGACGCGGCGGCGGCGCTGGCGACCGGGCGGGGCGGGGTCGGCGCGGCAGCCACGGCGGATGCGGTTCCCGGCGGCGTTGTGCCGATCGCCGCAGAGACCGAGGCTGGCGCGGCCGGGCTCGGGGCCGCAGCCGGAGCGGGGATCGGCGGCGGCGGCGGCGGTGCGGCGGCGACCACGACCGGAGCCGGCGCCGGGACCGCTATGGGCGCGGGTGCCGGCGCGGGCGCAGGCGCAGGCGCGGGGGCCGGCGTCGCTGCGGCCGTCGGCTTGGTCACCGGAGCAGGCGGCACCGCCGGTGCTGCTGCCGGTGCGGGCGCCGCGGCCGGAGGCGGCGTCGCTCCCTGGATCTTCTTCAGGTCGGCCAGGTTCTTGTTGAGCTCGGCAACCCGCGCGTCGGCGGCCTGCTTCTCCTTCTCCTTGGCCAGCTTGTCTTCGGCGCTCCCCGGCTTGGCGGTGGCGCTGCCCTTGCTGAGGGTGAGCTTGTCGGGCGTGGGCGCGGCCGAGGTCTTCTTGTCGTCGACCGAGGCCTGGACCTTGCCCGTGGCCTGGCGCGTGCTCGGCTCGGCCTGGGGCGTGAGCGTCGAGCCGGCGAGCTTCTGCCGGTAGGCGCCGAAGTCGGCGCTCTGGGCAACGATGGTCTTGCGTGCCTCGGCCGGGGTCACGCCCTGGGCGGTCTCTGCCGAAGGCACCGACAGGACGACGCCGGCCTTGAGGCGATTCATGTTCTCGCCGGCGAAGGCGCTCGGGTTGGCGCGGAACAGTGCCACCAGCATCTGGTCGAGCGAGACGCCCGGGCGCTGGGTGTGGCCGGCGATCTTCGACAGCGTGTCGCCGGACTGCACCTTGTATTCGTCGACGCCGGCACCGGAGGCGCGGGCGCTCTGGCCGGATTCGTCCGCAGGGCGCGATGCCGAAGCGGCCTTCTTCTCCTTGGCGGCCTGGCGCTCGGCTTCGCGCTGCGCATCGCGGGCCGCGCGCTGCTCGCGTGCGGCGGCCTCGCGCTGCTCGCGCGTCGAGGGCGCGGGCGAGGTCGTCGGCGGCAGCGGCGTCGCGGCGGACGGGGCCGCGGCGATCACCGGCGAGGTGGTGGTGCCGCTCGATGCCTGGGTCGCGGGGGCGCGCTGCGCCGCCGGCGGATCGAACAGCAGGGTGTATTCGCGGACCAGGCGGCCGGTGGCCCAGGAGATCTCGAGGATGACGTCGACGAACGGTTCCTGGACGCCGCGGTCGCTGACGAGGCGGACGAAGAGGCGGCCGTCGGCGCGCTTCTGCAGCGTCGCGCGGGTGGTGGGAAGGACCGGGTTGTAGTCGACGTTGGCGGCGCGGTAGGCCTCGGGCGGCGCGACGCGGATGCGAAGGTTGGCCTGCTCCTCGGCCGTCATGCTGGTGACTTCGATCTCCGCCTGCATCGCCTCGCCGAGCGCGGACTGCACGCTGAGGCGGCCGAGGCCGAGAGCGGAGGCCCAAGGAGAAGCCAGCGTCAGCAACGCGGCGGCAATGCTCGTCAGCGCGAACCGCCCCGAGA
>DATCGH010000330.1:0-3551 GCA_036509055.1 Caldimonas sp. | reverse complement strand
CAGCAACAGCGCCGGCAGCGCCACCAGCGCCAATGCCGTGCTGACGGTCGACGCGGCAGTGCAACCTCAGGCCCCCGTGATCACCGCCCAGCCTGGCGCGGTGGTGGTGGTGCCAGGCATGAGCGCCCTCCTGGGCGTCGGGGTGCAGGGCAGCGGGCCGATGAGCTTCCAGTGGCTGAAGAACGGCGTGGCCGTGGCCGGCCAGACCCAAGCCACCTACGCCATCGCGGAGGCCTCCGCGCTCGACGCCGGCGCCTACCAGGTGCGCGTCAGCAACGGCGTCGGCGAGGTGACGAGCGCGACGGCGCAGGTGATCCTGCTCGGAGCGCCGGCCATCGTCACGCAGGCGAGCAACAAGTCGGCCACGGAAGGCGCTTCCGCGACCTTCAGCGTGACAGCCAGCGGCGACCACCTCGGCTACCAGTGGACGCGCAACCAGGTCGCCATCGCCGGCGCCACCGGGGCGAGCTACACCACGCCGGCGCTCGCGCTCGCCGACAGCGGCGCCGTCTACGCGGTCATCGCCTACAACGGCGCGGGGGTGGCGATCAGCGCCGGCGCGGTGCTGACAGTCACGCCCGTCCCGCCGGCCACCAAGACCTGGGGAACCGCGGCGCTGATCGAGATCGACAACGTCGGCAACGCCGAGAACGTGCAGGTCGCCGTGAATACGAGCGGCCAGGCGGTGGCCGTGTGGCAGCAGCCGGACAGCATGTCCATCAACATCCACGCCGCCCGCTATTCGCCGGCCACCGGCTGGCACACCCCGGAACCGATCGACACCGAACCGGAAACGTCGCAGCAGCCGGCGGTGGCCATCGACGCCCAAGGCAACGCCTTCGTCGTGTGGCTGCGCTCGGAGGGCTCGAGCAACAGCGTCTGGGCGCGGCGCTTCACCGCGCAGGGCGGCTGGGGCAGTCCGGTGCTGATCGAGAACGGCCTTGGCGACGCCGGGAATCCGCAGGTCGCGGTCGACGGCAGCGGCAATGCGATCGTGGTCTTCTGGCAGCAGGAAGGCGGGCGCGTCAACATCGTCGCCAACCGCTACGTGAACGGTGCGGGATGGGGCACGGCCACCGCGATCGAGGCCGACAGCACCGGCGACACCGGCGCACCGCGGATCGCCATGGATGGCGCCGGCAATGCCATGGTGGTCTGGGGGTGGGCGAGCGCCGACCCGCCCTACGGTTTCAGCGTCTGGGCCAACCGGTACCAGGCGGGCACCGGCTGGGGCAGCGCGGGCCCGATCGACAGTCTCAACACCTCGAACCCCAACCCGAACCCGCACATCGCGTTCGATGGCGCTGGCAACGCCCTCGCGGTATGGCATCGGCCCGACGGCTCGTGGAACAGCATCTGGTCGAGCCGCTACGTCGTCGGCAGCGGCTGGGGTGCGCCCGGGCTGATCGAGACCGACAACACCAACAGCGCCCACGACGCCCGGGTTGCCTTCGACGCCGGCGGCAACGCCATGGCGGTATGGATCCAGTCGGACGGGGTTCGGGACAACGTGCTGGCCAACCGCTACACGGCGGGCCAGGGCTGGGGCAGTGCAGAGCTGATCGAGACCAACAACAGCGGACCGGCGCTGGAGCCGCGGATCGTCTTCGACGGCAACGGCAACGCCACCGCAGTCTGGTCGCATCGGGACGTCGCCGGCTTCACCTTCAACATCCTGGCCAATCGCTGGACCGCGGCCACCGGCTGGGGCACCCCAGTGCCGATCGACAACGCCCCGGACCCGGCGCGTGCGCCGCAGCTCGGTATCGACGACGACGGCAATGTGATCGTCGTCTGGTCCCAATCGGACGGCACGAGGACGAACATCTGGGCCAACGGGTTCCGCTAGACCGCCATGATCTCGAGCGTCGCAGCACGGCAGGTAGCATCGACCGATTCATCTGCCATGCGCCTGCAACTCGCCAACGCGCCCCATGTCGTCGGCACCGACGACGCCATCTCCGCACTGGCCCCGCGCGATGCCGCGCTGCTTGCCTGGCTGGCGCTCGAGGGGCCGACGCCGCGCAGCCGGCTCGCGGCGTTGCTCTGGCCGCAGAGCACGCCCGAGTCGGCCGGCAACGCCCTGCGCCAGCGCCTGTTCCAACTCCGGCGCCAGCTCGGCGTCGAGCTGGTCAGCGGCAGCGCGACCTTGTCCCTGGCTGTCGGTGTAGAACACGACCTCGTCGACTCGCGGCACGTGCTGGGTGACTCGGGCGGCGATCTCGGCCCCGAGCTGGCCGCCTGGCTGGAACAGCAGCGCGAGAACCGGGCTTTGCGTCATCGGACTGGGCTCGAGGGCCGTGCCGAGGCGGCCGAGCAGGCCCGCGACTACGCTGGCGCGCTGGCGCACGCGCGCGAACTGCTCGCCCTCGCCCCGCTCTCCGAAGCCGCGCACCGTCGCCTGATCCGCGTCCTCTACCTGCAGGGCGACCGCGCCGCTGCACTGCTCGCCTTCGACCGCTGCGAGCAGATGCTGAAGGACGAGGTCGGCACGGCGCCGGCGGCGGAAACGCTGGCGCTGCTGGCGACGATCAGCGCCGCCGGCGTCCCCGCGCTGCCGGCGCCGGCCCAGGGCCTGCCGGCGAGCGTGCTGTTGCCGCCGCGGCTGATCGGCCGCGAAGCGGCGTGGCGGGCGCTCCACGAGGCCTGGGACGCGGGCCGCAACGCCGTCGTCACTGGCGAGGGCGGCATGGGCAAGAGCCGGCTGGTCGGCGACTTCGCCCGGGCCCGTGGCCGAACGCTGGTCGTCGGTGCCCGGCCCGGCGACGAGCGCGTGGTCTATGCCTCCGCGGCCCGCCTGCTGCGCGCCCTCCCCGGCGGCTTCCTGCGCGGGCTCGAGCCTTCGCTGCGCCGCACCCTCGCGTGGCTGCTGCCCGAGCTCGGCGAGCCGGCGGCGTTGCCCGGAAGCGAGGGCCGCGCCTACCTCTTCAATGCGGTCAGCGCAGCGCTCGGAGCCGAGACGCTTGAGCTCGAAGGCTTCATCGTCGACGACCTGCACTTCGCCGACCCGAGCAGCATCGAGCTGCTGCAGTACGCGATCGGCGCGTCGAGCCGGCGCTGGATCGTCACCGCCCGCGCCGGCGAGGTCTCGGCGGCCGGCCGCACCCTGCTCGACGAAGCGCTCGCGCCCGGCGCGGTGGAGTGGGTGGCACTCGCGCCGCTGACGCTGGCCCACGCCGGCGAGATCGTCGATTCGCTCGGCATCGAATCGCTGCGCGGCCAGCCGACGGCGGCGACGCTTCTGCGTCACTGCGGCGGCAACCCGCTGTATCTGCTCGAGACGCTCAAGGCCTGGCTCACCGGCCGCGACGCCGTGGGCGCCGGCTCGGCGCCGGCGCGGCTGCCGCTTCCCGGCACCCTGCACGCGGTGATCGAGCGCCGGATCGGTCATCTCTCGGCCGACGCCGTGCGGCTGGCGCGCTGTGCAGCGATTGCCGTGCCCGACTTCTCGATCGAGCTCGCGTCGCACGTGCTCGGCGTGCGCACGCTCGATCTCGCCGACCCGTGCGCCGAGCTGGAGAACGCGCAGGTGCTGCGCGACGGCGCCTTCG
>DATCGH010000329.1:0-2106 GCA_036509055.1 Caldimonas sp. | reverse complement strand
GGCTCGGGCAAGTCGACGCTCGCCTTCGACATCCTGTTCAACGAGGGCCAGCGCCGCTACCTCGAATCGCTCAACGCCTACGCCCGCTCGATCGTCCAGCCGGCCGGCCGGCCCGAGGTCGACGCGGTCTACGGCATCCCGCCGACGGTCGCGATCGAGCAGCGACTGTCGCGCGGCGGGCGCAAGAGCACAGTCGCGACCACCACCGAGGTGTGGCATTTCCTGCGCCTGCTCTACGTCAAGCTCGGGGTGCAGCACTGCGTCAAGGACGGCACCGCGGTGCGGCCGCAGAGCGTCGAGCAGATCGCGGCGCAGATCCTGCGCGGCCACGCCGGCGAGCATGTCGGCGTGCTCGCGCCGCTGGTCGTGGCGCGCAAGGGCGTCTACACCGACCTCGCGAAGTGGGCCAAGGGGCGCGGGCACAGCCACCTGCGCGTCGACGGCGAGTTCATCAAGGTCGACCCGTGGCCGCGGCTCGACCGCTTCAAGGAGCACACCCTCGAGCTGCCGGTCGGCGACGTGATCGTCGACCGTGCCAACGAGGGCGCGCTGCGCGCCCTGCTCGACAAGGCGCTCGAGGTCGGCAAGGGCGTGCTGCACCTGCTGGCGCCGCTCACCGGCCTGCACGGCGCGATGCTCGCCGGCACGCCGACGCGCAAGGTCGGCGCGGTCAAGGTGTTCTCGACCCGGCGCGCCTGCCCGACCTGCGGCACCAGCTATCCCGAGCTCGACCCGCGCATGTTCAGCTACAACTCCAAGCACGGCTGGTGCAGCACCTGCGTCGGCACCGGCCTGAAGCTCAGCCGCGAGCAGCGCAAGGCCTACGACGATTCGATCCGCGACGACGACGATCGCGGCCGCGAGCAGAGCTTCCCGGCCGAGGAGGCCGAGGTCGAGGGCATCGTCGACGAGCCCTGCCCGGAGTGCGCCGGCACGCGCCTCAACCCGGCGTCGCGCGCGGTGAGCTTCGACGACAAGTCGATCACCTGGATCGCCCAGTGGTCGGTCGGCGACGCGCGTCGCTGGGTCGAGTCGCTGGCGCTCGAGGGCCGCGAGGCCGAGATCGCGCGTGACGTCGTCACCGAGATCAAGAGCCGGCTGGAGTTCCTCGAGGAGGTGGGCCTGGGCTACCTGACCCTCGACCGCGCCGCGCCGACCCTCTCCGGCGGCGAGGCGCAGCGCATCCGGCTCGCGGCGCAGCTCGGCAGCAACCTGCAGGGCGTGTGCTACGTGCTCGACGAGCCGACGATCGGCCTGCATTCGCGCGACAACGCCATCCTGCTCGGCGCGCTCAAGAACCTGAGCGACAAGGGCAACACGCTGGTCGTGGTCGAGCACGACGAGGAGACGATCCGCGCCGCCGACCACATCATCGACATCGGCCCGGGCGCGGGCAAGCGCGGCGGCCGGCTGGTGGCCGAAGGCAGCGCCACCGAGATCTCGTCGCATCCCGACTCGGTGACCGGCCGGGTGCTGGCTCGGCCGCTGGTGCATCCGGTGCAGCCGCGACGCAAGGTCGCGCCGGTCACGGCGGCGACCGAGCGCAAGGAGAGCGCGACCAACCCGCTGCTGACGATCCGCAACGCCACCTTGCACAACCTGCAGGACGTCACCGTCGACCTGCCGCTGAAGCGCCTGGTCGCGGTGACCGGCGTCAGCGGCTCGGGCAAGTCGACCCTGGCGCGCGACGTCCTGCTGTCCAACCTGCAGTTCATCAATACCCGCGGCGCCCGGCCGAACTGGCAAGGCTGCGCACAGATCGACGGCTGGGCCTACATCGACCGCGTGCTCGAGGTCGACCAGACGCCGATCGGCAAGACGCCGCGCTCCTGCCCGGCCACCTACATCGGCTTCTGGGACACGATCCGCAAGCTCTTCGCCGACACCCTCGAAGCCAAGGCGCGCGGCTACGCCCCGGCGCGGTTCTCGTTCAATACCGGCGAAGGCCGTTGCCCGTCGTGCGAGGGGCAGGGCATGCGCACCATCGCGATGAGCTTCCTGCCCGACGTCAAGGTGCCCTGCGAGACCTGCCACGGCGAGCGCTTCAATGCCGAGACGCTGGCGGTGAGCTGGCGGGGAAAGAGCATCGGCGACGTGCTGAAGATG
>DATCGH010000328.1:0-2279 GCA_036509055.1 Caldimonas sp. | reverse complement strand
CGTCATCAGCACCGGCCGGATCCGGGTGGCGCCGGCATCGCGCGCCGCCACGGCCGGCACGGCGCCCTCGTCGCGCCGCTGCCGGGCGAACGAGACCAGCAGGATGCTGTTGGCGGTGGCCACGCCCATGGTCATGATCGCGCCGGTGAGCGCCGGCACCGAGAGGGTCGTGCCGGTGATGAAAAGCATCCAGGCGATGCCGCCGAGCGCCGCCGGCAGGGCGGCGACGATGATGAAGGCGTCGATCCACGACTGGAAGTTGACGACCACCAGCAGGTAGACGAGGACGATCGCCATCGCCAGGCCGACGCCCAGGCCGAGGAACGAGGCCTGCATCGTCTCCACCTGGCCGCGCAGCGTCACCTGGCTGCCGCGCGGCAGCTTCGGCCGGACCTCGTCGACCAGCGCTTGCACCTGGACGGCGACGCTCGAAAGGTCGATGCCCTGGACGCTGGCGTAGACGTCGACCGCCGGCTGGATGTTGAAGCGCGACACGACCGCCGGCTGGCGGCCGGACGTGGCCTCGACGAGGTTGCCGAGGAGCTGGCTCTGGGTCGCGGCCGTGCCGCCGCTGGTGCCCGAGACCGGCACGTTGAGCAGCGAATCGAGCGAGTCGACCCGGTACTGCGGCGTCTGCACCGCGATCTGGTAGACGATGCCGTTCTGCGGATTGAGCCAGAACGCCGGCGCCGTCTGCGAGCTGCCCGAGAGCGACACCAGCACGTTCTGGCCGACGTTCTGCGCCGACAGGCCCATCTGCTGCAGCCGGGTCCGGTCCATCTGCAGGTTGACGGCCGGCGCATCGAAGCGCTGGTGCACGTGCACGTCGACCGCGCCCGGGATCTGCCGGATCTTCTTCACCAGCTCGGCGGCGAGGACGGCATTGGCCGCCATGTTGCTGCCGGTGAACTGGACGTCGATCGCCGCCGGCAGGCCGAAGTTGAGGATCTGGGTGACGATGTCGGCCGGCTGGAAGAAGAACTCGATCCCGGGGAAGCGCTTCGGCAGCTCGCGCCTGAGGACCGTCACGAACTCCTCGGTCGGCCGGTGGCCCTTCTTCAGCGACAGCAGGATCTCGCCGTCGAGCGTGCCGATGGTGCCGGCGTTGCTGTACGAGAGGTTGATGCCGCTGTTCGGCACGCCGAGGTTGTCGAGCACGGTCTCGAGCTGGTCCTTGGGCACGAGCTCGCGGATCGCCGCCTCGACGTCGTCGGCCAGGCGCGCCGTCTCCTCGATTCGGGTGCCGGTCGCGGCGCGGATGTGCAGGCGGATCTGGCCGGCGTCGACCGTGGGGAAGAAGTCGCGCCCGAGCACCGGATAGAGGCCGCAGGACAGCAGGCAGAAGGCGAGGAAGGACAGGCCGAACACGCCGCGCTTGGCGAGCAGCGCCCCGAGCAGCGCGGTGTAGGCGGCGCGGACCCGCTCGAAGCGCCGGTCGAAGGCGCGATAGATGCGCTGCAGCGGGCTCATCCGCACGCCGGCCGCCGGCATGCCTTCGCCGTGCGAGCCGCGCATCAGCAGCATCACCAGCGTCGGCACCAGGGTCCGCGAGAGGACGTAGGAGGCGAGCATCGCGAACACCACCGCCTCGGCCAGCGGCACGAACAGGAACTTGGCGACGCCGGTGAGGAAGAACATCGGCACGAAGACGATGCAGACGACAAGCGTCGAGACGAACGCCGGCACGCCGATCTCGCCCGCGCCGACCATGATCGCGTCCTCGAGCGGCTTGCCGAGGTGCAGATGCCGCTCGATGTTCTCGATCGTCACGATCGCCTGGTCGACCAGGATGCCGACCGAGAGCGCGAGCCCGCCGAGGGTCATCAGGTTCAGGGTCTCGCCGAGCGCGTGCAGCAGCAGGATCGAGGCCAGGATCGAGAGCGGGATCGTCAGGGCGATGATCACCGTCGAGCGCCAGTTGCCGAGGAAGAGCAGGACCATCGCCGCCGTCAGCCCGGCCGCAAGCAGCGCCTCGAAGACCACGCCCTGGACCGCCGCCTTGACGAACACCGACTGGTCGAACAGCAGCTGCAGCTTGATGTCGGCGGGCAGCGTCGCCTGCACCCGGGGCAGCAGGGCCTTCAGGTTGGCGACGATGTCGAGGGTGGAGGCGCCGCCGTTCTTCAGCACCAAGAGCAGGACGCCGCGAGCGCCGTCCTGGCGGACGATGTTGGTCTGCGGCTGGAAGCCGTCGCGCACGTAGGCGACGTCCTTCAAGTAGGTGGTGGTGCCGCCGGTGGTGCGCACCGGCAGGTCGTTCAGCCCGGCGATCGCCTCCG
>DATCGH010000327.1:0-9942 GCA_036509055.1 Caldimonas sp. | reverse complement strand
TGTACGGCGCCGCCGGCTCGCTCGAGATCGCCGAGGTGTTCAAGGCGATCGGCACCGGCCAGATCAACAAGTCGGTGCTCATCCTCGGCACGGTGTTCGTCGTCGCCGGCCTGGCGTTCAAGCTCGGCGCGGTGCCGTTCCACATGTGGGTGCCCGACGTCTACCAGGGCTCTCCGACCGCGATCACCCTGATGGTCGGGGGCGCGCCCAAGCTGGCGGCGTTCGCCATCACGATCCGCCTCCTGGTCGAGGGCATGCTCGGCCTGGCGGTCGATTGGCAGCAGATGCTGGTGCTGCTCTCGGTCGGCTCGATGCTGCTCGGCAACCTGGCGGCGATCGCGCAGGGCAACATCAAGCGGATGCTGGCGTATTCGACCATCGCCCAGATCGGCTTCATGCTGCTCGGCCTGTGCCCGGGGGTCGTGAACAACAACACCGTCTCGGCGGTCAACGCCTACAGCTCGGCGATGTTCTACGTCGTCGTCGACGTGCTCACCTCGCTCGGCACCTTCGGCATGATCATGCTGCTGTCGCGCACCGGCCACGAGGCCGAGCTGATCGACGACTTCCGCGGCCTGGCCAGGAAGAGCCCGTGGTTCGCCGGGGTGATGGCGGTGTTCATGTTCTCGCTCGCCGGCATCCCGCCGACGGTCGGCTTCTACGCCAAGCTGGCGGTGCTGCAGGCGCTGGTCTCGACCAACGTGCCCGGCCTGATCTGGCTGGCGGTGATCGCCGTGGTGCTGTCGCTGCTCGGCGCGTTCTACTACCTGCGCGTCGTCAAGGTGATGTATTTCGACGATCCGGTCGATGCCCATCCGGTCGCCGGCACCCCCGACGCGCGAATCATGCTGTCGCTCAACGGCGCGGCGGTGCTGCTGCTCGGCATCCTTCCGGGCGGCCTGATGCAGATGTGCGCCCAGGCGATCGTCCAGATGTTCGCCACCTGAGCGCCGGTCGCGACGGGGCGTTCCTTTCCATGCGATTGCGCGACCTCGACGCCGACGTCAGCCATCTGCGCGAGACGACGACAGCGTCGGAACAGGTCTGGAAGGGCCACCTTCTCGACGTTCGCCGCGACCAGGTCAGCCTCCCGGACGGCCATCTCGCGCACCGCGAATACATCGTCCATCCCGGCGCGGTGATGGTCGTGGCGATGCTCGACGCCGATCGGCTGATCGTCGAGCGCCAGTGGCGCCATCCGATCGGCAAGGCGCTGATCGAGTTTCCCGCCGGCAAGCTGGAAGCCGGCGAGCCGGTGCTGGCCTGTGCGGTGCGCGAGCTGTTCGAGGAAACCGGCTACCGGGCGGCCGAATGGGCCCGCGCCGGAGTCACCCACAACGCCATCGCCTATGCCACCGAAGCCATCGAGATCTGGTTCGCCCGCGGCCTCACCGCCGGCGAGCGCCGGCTCGACCACGGCGAATTCCTCGACGTGCTCGAGGCCACCGCCGAGGAGTTGGAGGCGGCGGCCCGGGACGGCGAGTTGACGGACGCGAAGACGCTCATCGGCCTGCTCTGGCTTCGCCACTGGCAGGCCGGCCGCTGGCCGCTGGCGTGGCAGCCGGCGCCGTCCTGACCGGATGCCGATAATGGCGACATGAAGGTCCTGAACCTGCGCTGCGGCGGTGACCATCGATTCGAAGGCTGGTTCGCGTCGGATGAGGATTTCGCCGCCCAGGCAGCCGGAACGGGCATTGCCTGCCCGCTGTGCGGCAATACCGAGATCAGCCGCCTGCCGAGCGCGCCGCGCCTGAACGTCGGCCGCCACGCCGAGCCCGAGGCCGAGCCGGCGCAGGGGATGCAAATGACCCTGCAGTCGCAATGGCTGCGGGTCGTCCGCCAGGTGATGAGCGCCACCGAAGACGTCGGCGATCGCTTTGCCGAGGAAGCCCGGCGCATCCACTACGGCGAGGTCGAGGAGCGCGGCATCCGCGGCCGCGCCTCGACCGAGGATGCCGAGGCGCTGCGCGAGGAGGGCATCGCCGTGGTCGCGCTGCCCCTGCCCGATGCCCTGAAAGGACCGATCCAGTAGGCCGGATCAGTGGGCCGCGGCCGGTGCGCAGGTCTCGAGCAGGAGGAAGCGGGCGTCGTCGAGGGCGCTGATCAGGGCGTCGCCGCGCTGGTCGAAGACGAAGGAGTCGCCCGGGTTCAGCACGATGTCGCGCGGATCGCCGTCCTGCGTCACCCAGAGTGCGCCGCTCACGCACTCGACCCGGTGGCCGAGCGGACGATGGACGCGGCGGATCTGGCCCTTGGCAAGGGGCCGGGAATCGAACATCAGGTCGTTGCGCATGTCGTTCTCCTGTTAGCATGAATCCCATGCATGCATCATGGCCATCTGTCAGGGGAGTCGGCAGCGGCCAGGGAGCGAATGGTGCGCGCCATGGCGGCCGTTCTCAAACGGTAATCATTCATGGAAAGCATGCGCCGGACGCATGCAAACCATGCCGCATGTAAGCCGCCGCGCCTACGAGGTGCCGCCGCTCGAGCTCTTGGTGGCGTTCGAGGCGGCCGCGCGCCACCTGAGCTTCACCCGCGCCGGCGAGGAGATCGCCCTGACCCAGTCGGCGGTGAGCCGGCAAATCCAGGCGCTCGAAGAGCGGCTCGGCGTCGCGCTGTTCCGGCGCCTGCATCGCGCCCTGGTGCTCACCGAGGAGGGCCGCGCCTTCCAGCAGGCGACGACCGAAGCGCTGGCGACGATCGATCGCGCCAGCCGCGCACTGAGGCAAGGGGGCGAGACCCGGCCGGTGGTGGTGAGCACCACCGCCGGCTTCGCCGGGGTCTGGCTGATTCCGCGGCTCACCGCCTTCGTCGCCGCTCATCCTGGCGTCGACGTCCGCATCTCCACCGGCAACGCCCTCGCCAATCTCGAGCGCGACGGCGTCGACGTCGCCGTCCGCTATCGCTCGGTCGACCTGCTGCCGGCGGGGGCGCTGCCGCTGTTCGGCGAGACCGTGTTTCCGGTCTGCAGCCCGCGCCTGCTGCGCGCGGCCGGCGCGGCGCTGAAGGTGCCGGCCGACCTCGCCGGCCAGACCCTGCTCAAGATGGAGCCCGACGGCAGCAACCACCTGCAGGATTGGGGCCTGTGGCTGCACGCCATGCAGCTGACCCAGCTCAAGCCGGCGGCGGTGCTGCACTTCTCCTCGTACGACCAGCTGATCCAGGCGGCGGTCGCCGGCCAGGGCGTGGCGCTCGGCCGGGTGCCACTGATCGACCGCCTGCTGAAGGCTAAGCAGCTGGTCGCGCCGTTCGCTGACGTCGTCGCCTCGCCGAAGGGCTATTGCATGCTGGTCGCGGCCGGTGCGGCGCGGCGCCCCGAGGTCGCGGCCTTCACCGCGTGGCTGGCGGCGGAAGCACTCGCCCAGGGTTCAGCACGTCCGCGGGGTCGAGCGCGGCCTTGATCGCCCGCATCATCGCCAGCGCCACCGGCGACTTGCGGGTGCTCATCTCGTCGAGCTTCAACCGGCCGATGCCGTGCTCGGCGGAGATCGAGCCGTTGCGCGTGCCGACGGCGTCGTAGACGATCCGGTTGACGTCGGCCTCGTGCCGGAGGAACTCGAGCGCATCGGCACCTTCCGGGCACTGCACGTTGTAGTGCAGGTTGCCGTCGCCGAGGTGGCCGAAGTTGACCAGGCGGATGCCGGGCAGGGCGCGCTGTAGGGCGGCGTCGGTCGTGGCGACGAAGTCGCGGATCGCCGAGACCGGCAGCGAGATGTCGTGCTTGATGTTCGGGCCTTCCTCGGCCTGGGCGAGGGTGATCGATTCGCGCAGGTGCCACATCGCGTTCGCCTGCTCGAGGCTCGAGGCGATCGCGGTGTCGTCGATCAGGCCGCGCTCCAGCGCGGCGGCCAGCAGCGCTTCCAGGGCCGCGGCGCCGTGGCTTTCGCCCTCGGTATCGGACTGCTCGAGCAGCACCGTCCACGGCGCCGGCGGCAGCGGCTGGCGCAGCGTCGGGAAGCGCTTTCGCACCAGCGCGAGCGAGAACGCGTTCATCACCTCGAACCCGGTCAGGCCGGGGCCGAGGATCGAGCGCGCGAGCGAAAGGAGCGAGACCGCGGCATCGAGCGTCGGCAGGGTCGCCAGCGCCGTGAGCACGGCCGCGGGCCGCGGCTGCAGCTTCATCGTCGCCGCGGTGATGATGCCGAGCGTGCCTTCGCTGCCGATCATCAGATCGCGCAGGTCGTAGCCGGTGTTGTCCTTGCGCAGGCCGGTGAGGCCGTCCCAGACCTCGCCCGCGGCGGTCACCACCTCGAGCCCGAGGCATTGCTCGCGGGCGTTGCCGTAGCGCAGCACCTGGGTGCCGCCGGCATTGGTGGCGAGATTGCCGCCGATCGTGCAGCTGCCCTCGGCGCCCAGGCTGAGGGCGAGCAGCAGGCCGGCGTCGGCGGCCGCCTGCTGGGCGCGCTGCAGCACGCAACCGGCCTCGACCGTCATCGTCATGTTCGCCGCATCGAGGCCGCGCACCCGATCGAGGCGCGCCAGGCTCAGCACCAGCTGGCGACCGCTGTCGTCGGGCACCGAGCCGCCGACCAGGCCGGTGTTGCCGCCCTGGGGAACGATGGCCGTGCCGTGCTCGGCGCAAAGGCGCACCACCTGCGCCACTTCGGCAGTGGAGCCGGGCCGGGCGACGGCCAGCGCCCGGCCACGCCAGCGCTTGCGCCAGTCGACCTCCCAGGTGCCGAGATCGCCGTCGACGAGAAGGTGGCCGGCGCCGACCACGCCGCGAAGGCGCTCCAGCAGGTCGCTCATGCCGCTCCTGCGCCGGCGTGGCGAAAGCGCGCCCGGACATGCGCGGCGCAGGCGAGGAAGATCAGCGTCGCCAGCACCACCTCGAGGCCGGCGAGCCAGGCACCGGTGCCGCGCTCGCTGGCGGCCCGCACCGCGCCCTCGGCGACGTAGAGCCAGACCAGGAGGCTCATCCAGCGATAGGTGTAGAGGCGCATGCGGGCCAGACCTGCCAGCGGCAGGAGCAAGGGCAGGGCCTTGATCGCGAGGGTGCCGCGGCCGGTCGGCGCGAGCCAGAGCTCCCAGGCGAGACACAGCAGCAGCAGGGCCACGGTGGCCGCGAGCGCGAGCGCGCGCGTCCAGGCGATCGTCGCGTCCGGTGCGGCACGGTCGGTCATCGTCCTTATGATGCCAGCAATGACCTTCGCCGCCGCGCCGTGACCGCCCCGACGACCGTCGTCGCCCGCTCCCTCAAGCGCCTGCAAGCCTGGCCGTGGTACGGCACCGCGGTGACGCTGGCCGAGCGCTTCCGCGAGGACCGGCTGGCGCTCACCGCCGGCAGCCTCACCTTCACCTCGGTGATCTCGATCGTGCCGCTGGCGACGGTGATGCTGGCGCTGTTCAGCGCCTTCCCGATCTTCTCCACGCTGCAGGAAACGCTGCAGCGCTACTTCGTCGCCAACCTCTTTCCGGACACCATCGCCAAGCCGGTGCTGGGTGCGATCACCCAGTTCTCAACCCGCGCCAACCGGCTCGGCCTGGTCGGCCTGGCAGTGCTGCTGATCAGCGCGATCGCCCTGATGCTGACCATCGACAAGGCGCTGAACGCGATCTGGCGGGTGCGCAAGGCCCGGTCGTTCGCCCAGCGCGTGCTCATCTACTGGTCGGCGATGACCCTTGGTCCGCTGCTGCTGCCGGTGAGCCTCACCGCCACCTCGTACGCCGTCTCGGTGGCGCGCGGTTATGGAGGATTCGCGCCGCAAGGCTTCGGCGTCGTCATCGCGACGCTCGAATTCGTGCTGATCGTGCTCGGCGGCGCGGCGCTGTTCCACTACGTGCCCAACACCCATGTGCGCTGGCGTCACGCCCTGGCCGGCGGCCTGTTCGTCGCCCTCGGCATCGCCGGCGCCAAGCGCCTGCTCGCGCTCTACTTCAGCACCGTCCCGACCTACAGCATGATCTACGGCGCGTTCGCGACGGTGCCGATCTTCCTGATCTGGATCTACCTGAGCTGGGTGGTCGTGCTGCTCGGCGCGGTGATCGCCGCCTACGCGCCGGTGGCGGGCACGCGCCTGAAGCGCTGGCCCGCCACGACCGGGTCGCGCTTCCGCCTGGCGCTGGCGCTGCTGCGCACCCTGGGCGGTGGCCGGGATGCGGACTTCAAGGGGCTGACCGGTCCGGCCCTCTCGCATGCGCTCTCGACCGATCCGCTGCAGATCGACCCGCTGCTAGACACCCTGGTCGGCATCGACTGGGTCGGCCGGCTGGACGAGCCGGGCGAGGCGCGCTACGTGCTGCTCGCCGATCCGGAGCGGACGCCTGCCGAGCCGCTGATCGCGGCCTTGCTGCTCGACCCTTCGCCGGATCTCGGGCCGTTCTGGAAGGAGGCCCGTTTCGATCAGCTCAAGCTCGCCGAGCTGCTGCGCGAGTAGGTCGCCGGCGCGGCCGGGGCCGCGCTCGCTAAAGGCGGCCGACGCAGCGCGGCGCGCCGCAGCGGCAGGCGAGCCGCCCGCGGTGGTGCGAGTCGCCGTAGTCGATGGTGAGCTCCTCGCCGCCGGTGACATCGCGCATCGAGAAGATCTCGATCCGCCCCTGGCGGATGCGCAGCACCGCGTTCGGCGCGCACGAATGATTGGTGAAGCGCAAGGTGTCGCTCGAGACCGAGGCGTCCACGGCCCTGCGTTCGCTGACCGCGACGATCATGATCCGCCCCTGGGCGCGGGCGCGCTGCCAGGCCTCGCGCACGCTGATCGGCTCGCCGCGGATCTCGCCGATCTTGCGTCGCGCCGGAATGGGCTCGGCGGCGAACGCGCCGTGGCCGTCGATCGCGCTCGGGCCGACGGCGACGCGAAACTTCTGCGGATCCGCGGGTGACTTGCGAGCGGCCGTCATGGCGAGCCCGGCGGGGCGCTTCGCCGAGCCGACCGCGTCGCCGCGGCGCGGGTGCGGAAGGTGATCGAGTAGCGCAGCCCGGGCGTCGGCGCGATGCTGTGCTGCCAGGCCCAGCGCGCCTCGGCGCGCAGGAGGTAGGCCGAGCGTGGGGCGAGCTCGAGCGAGAGCACGTCCGCCTTCTTCGGCCGCACCGGCGGATAGCGGCGAAATCGCATCCGGGCGCTGCCGCCGAGGGAGACGCCGACCACGGTCTCGAAGTCGGGCACGTCGCGGTGCCAGCCGAGCGGAACCCCCGGTCGGTATTCGGCCACGAGGGCGCTGCCGAGCGCCTCGGGCGGCTCGCCGATCCAGGCCGCGGCCCGCGCGCGCAGCGGCTGGAAAGCCGGCGGCAGCGGCGGTGCCGGAAGCAACTGGTTGGCGCCGAAATCGTAGTCGGTGCCGAAATGCGCAACCCGACGCCGCGCGACATAGCCACGGTAGCGCGCCTCCTCCAGCGGCAGGTCGGCGATCGCGGCGAGCAGCTCCGCCTCCTCGGCGACCGAGACGAAGTCGGTGCGGTAGGCCCAGCCGGAGGGAAGCCCCCGCTCGGCATCTTCTGGCGGGCCGGCGAAGAGCGCCAGCTGGTCGCTGGAAGCAGGCATGGCGGAATTGTGCCGGCGGCTTCCCGTGTCGCCCGTGAGACGGCGCCGCGACCCTGCCGCCGCCATGATCGGTCCGGCCCATTGGCCGAAGGAGCATCCCTCATGGCCGACATCACCGAGATGCAGGCGGCGCTCGTCGCCCTCAATGCCAGCGCAGCCTTCAACCGCCGGGCGGGGTTCGAGGTCCGCTGCCTCGGCGCCGGCGAGATCGAGCTCTCGATGCCGTGGCGTGACGAGCACGCCCAGTACGCCGGCTTTCTTCACGCGGGAATGATCGGCGCGCTGATCGACACCGCCTGCGGCTTCGCCGCCTTCTCGGTGGCCGGCCGGGTGCTGGCGTCTCACTTCTCGGTGAACTGCCTGGCGCCGGCGATCGGCAGCGCCTTCGTCGCCCGCGGCCGGGTCGTGCAGGCCGGACGCCGCCAGGTGTTCACGGCCGCGGACCTCTTTGCGCTGCGCGACGGCGCCGAGCGGCGGGTCGCGACCGGCGAGGCGATCCTTGTTCCGGTCGAGGCGCCGCCGGGCGCAGCGGCCACGAGCGCGAGCATCGACAATCGCCGGCCATGACGATGCACGCCCTCGATCTCGCCACCGCGCTCGAAGGCGATCCTGCGGGTCCGGACCGGCGCGCCCGCACCAGCGACGCCTACTGGACCTTCATCGGCCCGTTCGGCGGCATTTCCGCCGCGACCGCGCTGCGTGCGGTGATCGAGCATCCGCAGCGCGAGGGCGACCCGCTCGCGCTCACCGTCAACTTCTGCGCCCCGATCGCCGCAGGCGAGTTCACGGTGCGGCTGCGGCGAACCCGTGCCAACCGCTCGAGCCAGCACTGGTCGGTGGAGTTCACGCAGGGCGAGAGCGCCGAGGCGGTGCTGACGGCGACGGTCGTCACCGCGGCCCGTCGCGACAGCTTCAGCCACCAGCGCGGCGTCGCGCCGGAGATGCCGGCCTGGGAGTCGCTCGCGGCGGAACCGACCCGGGCGCCGCTGTCCTGGGTGGCGCAGTACGAGTTCCGCTTCGTCGAAGGCCTGCTCGAGCTGAGCGACACGCCGCCCGAGCCGCCGCGCAGCCCGCGCTCGCTGCTCTGGCTGCGCGACGCGGTGCCGCGGCCGCTCGACTTCCTGTCGCTGACGGCGATGAGCGACGCCTTCTTCGGCCGGCTGTTCCAACTCATCGGCCGGGTGCCGCCCTTCGGCACGGTCTCGATGACCACCTATTTTCACGCCAGCGCCGACGAGCTTCGCGCCCATGGCACGGCGCCCCTCGCCGCGGTCGCCGATGCGCGGGTCTTCCACCGGAGCTTCTGCGACCAGACCGCCGAGCTCTACGGCCGCGGCGGCCAGTTGCTGGCGACGGCCGTGCAGGTCGCCTACTTTCGCGCCTGAGGCCGACGCATGGGTCCGGCGCCGCCCCTCAAGTCCGGCCTCGACGGCATCGTCTGGCCGCCGGTGCCGACCGGCGAGGCGGCGACGATCGCGGCGCTGGTCGCCAGCCTGCAGGCGAGCGAGCGGCTGCCGCTGGCCGAGATCGAGGCGGGGCAGGGCGCCCAACTCGCCCGCCTCGCGGCGCACCATGCCCGCCATTCACCGGCGTTTCGCGCCCGGCTCGCCGCGGTCGGACTCGCTCCGCAGACGCTCGAGAGCGTCGCCCGGCTGCGCGAGTTGCCGCCGCTCTCGCGCCAGCAGCTCCAGGCCGCGGGCAAGGAGTTCTTCGCCGCCCAGGTGCCCCGCGGCCACGAGCCGGTCGGCGAAGTCACGACATCCGGCTCGACCGGCGAGCCGGTGAAGATGAAGAAGACCGGCGTCGGACGGCTGTTCTGGGCCGCGTGCACGATCCGCGACCACCTCTGGCACGGCCGCGATTTCGCCGGCCGGATGACCTCGATCCGCCCGACCAATCCGCCTTACGTCGAGATGGACGACTGGGGCTTCCCGGTCGCCGACCTGTTCGCAACCGGCAAGGCGCAGGCGATGCCGGGAACCACCGGCCTCGAGGAGCAGATCGCCGCCATCGATCGCTTCCAGCCGCAGCATCTGCTCTGCTTTCCCAGCAACCTCAAGGCGCTTGCCGATCGCTGGGCGGCGCGGCCCGAAGGCCGGCCGGCGAGCATTCGGCATATCCGCACCGTCGGTGCGATGCTCTCGGTCGACCTGCGCGCCCGCCTGGTGCGCATGCTGGGCCTGCCGATCGAGGACAACTACTCTTCGCAGGAGGCCGGCATCATCGCCTTGCAGTGTCCCGCGGGCGAGCTCTATCACACCATGGCCGAGTCGCTGGTGGTGGAGGTGCTCGACGAGCAGGGGCGGGCATGCGCGGAGGGCGAGGTCGGTCGGGTCGTGGTGACCGACCTGCACAACTTCGCCGCGCCGCTGTTCCGCTACGAGATCGGCGACTACGCCGAGGTCGGCGGGCGATGCAGCTGTGGCCGGACCCTGCCGACGTTTAGGCACGTGCTCGGCCGCAG
>DATCGH010000326.1:0-4306 GCA_036509055.1 Caldimonas sp. | reverse complement strand
GCTCGTCCGATACCTGGAAGCCGAGGCCGACGAGTTGCGCGATCCACTCCGAGACCGTCCGGCCGTTGTGCGGCCGGGACCGGCAGCCGCGCAGCAGGAACACCAGGCGATCGACCCACTGGCTGGCGGCGAAGCGGCACCGCGAGGCGGCGTCGCCGACGCGCAGCAGCAAGGTGCCGCCGTCGCCGAGCGCGGCGCGTACCCGGGCCAGCACCTCGTTCTGCTCGCGCCGCTCGATGTAGTGCAGCACGTCGAGGATGACGACGGTGTCGGCCGAAGGGAAGGCGACGCTGCGCATGTCGCCGCAGACGAACTCGGCGCCGTCGCCGAGCGCGTCGCGGGCGCGGGCAACCTCGCGCGCGCTGAGCTCGATGCCGGTGAGGCGCACGCCGCGGGGCGGCGGCGCCCAGCTTGCCGGCCAGCCGCCGTGCTGCGCTTCGTTCTCGGCCGCCTCGAGCAGGCTGGCGAGCAGGCCCTGGCCGCAGCCGATGTCGAGAACGCGCGCGTGCGGCGCGATCAGGCCGTGGACGAGGAGATGGCGGAAGACCGGATCCCAGCGCAGCTTGCCGCGGGCGAAGTTCAGGGCGAAGCGGCCCGCGGGCCGGTACGAGGCGCTCGCCCGCGCGACCAGCTGGGGCCAGGCCGGGGCGGCAGCCGCGGGGTTCATTGGGTTGCCGTGGCGAACGTGCCGCTCGCGGCCTCTCGCGGCTCGGGCAACGCGTCCGCCAGGGTGGCCGGATGCAGGCCGGCCGCCCTCACGCGCTCGAGCAGCGCCGGCAGGACGGCGAGCACCACCGGCTGCCCGGCATCGGTCCGCGCCGCATGGCCGTCGTGCAGCAGCAGGATGTCGCCAGCGCCCAGGCCGGCGCAGAGCCGCGCCAGCACCGCCGCCGGCTCGCGCCGGACGGTGTCGAAGCCGCGCCGGGTCCAGCTCACCAGCTCGAGGCCGAGCCGGTCGAGCACCAGCGCGAGCAAGGGGTTGCGCAGGCCGGCCGGGGCGCGAAACCAGCGCGGTGCGACGCCGACGATGTCGCCGATCCGTGCCTGCGCCGCACCGATCTCGCGCGCCAGGCCGCGCGGCCCGAGCAGGGAGAAGGCGTGGGTGTGCCGGTCGCTGTGGTTCTGCACGCTGTGACCGCGGCGCACGACCTCGCGGCAGAGGGCAGGGTGCCGGACCGCGGCCGAGGCGATCACGAAGAAGGTCGCGCGCGCCTGGTGCGCGTCGAGCAGGTCGAGCACGGCGGGCGTGACCTCCGGGTCGGGTCCGTCGTCGATCGTGAGGGCGATCTCCTGCCTCGCCGCCGCGGCCGCGGGCAGGCGGGTCCAGTTGCGGCCGAGCCAGCGCGAGCGCGGCCAGAGTCCGCCGCCGGTCAGCACCAGGTGGTTGGCGGCCACGGCGCCGAGGGCCCACGGCCAGGCAGGCGGCGACAGCAGCACGGCGGCGCCGGCGGCAGCGTGCACCGCGGCACTGGCCTTGACATAGGCGGGCAGCGTCATGCGACGATTTTCCCATGGCCCTCGGCGGGCTCCGTCCGGCCGAGGAAGCTCGCCGAGAACACCAGGCAGAGCAGGGCAGCCGGCGCGACGACCGCACCGACCGCCTGCAGCACCGGGATCCGCGAGCTGGCGAGAAGGGCGAACGAGATCACGGTCGTCAGGTTGGCCAGCAGCAGCGAGGCGAGGGTGTCCTCGTCGACCGCTGGCGCGCGGCGCAGGTGGTCGAAGAACAGCGCGTAGTTCGAGCCGATCGCCACCGTCAGCAGCAGCCCGACCAGGTGCAGGATGCCGAGCGCCGCGCCGCTCGCCGCCAGGCCGGCGAGAACGACGACGGTGGCGGCGGCGATCGGCAACAGCACCTCGACCAGGCGGCGGGCGCTGCGCAGCGCCAGCGCCAGCAGCGCCACCACCGCGGCGGCGCCGAGGGCGGCCTGCCACTCGGCCTGGCGCAGGTAGCGGGCGTAGAGCGCGTCGAGCTCGGGCTTGATCGAGACCAGCTGCGCCCCCGGCACGCCGGCGATCGCCGCCCGGACGCGCTCGGCATCGACCGGACGCCCCGGCGCGGCCTGCAGGTTGAGCAGGGCGCGCCACGGACGGCCCGCATCGCCGCGCAGCAACAGGGCATCGACGGCGGTGGCGAGCGGCGTGCCCTCGAGTGCCTTGCGATCGAAGGGCAGGTCCTTGCGCGCGGCCTGGACCTCGTCGACGAAGGCGCCCAGGCGCGCCGCCGGCAGCGGCCCGCCTTCGGTCGCCTCGGCCAGCCGCACCGACAGCGTGGCCGCGTCGGGCAGGGCGGCGAGGCGGGTGCGCTGCGTCGCCGGGCTCGGCAGAAAGCGCGCCGGCGAAGCGTAGCCCTGCAGCACGCCCTCTTTCACCAGGACGTCGAGCCGGGTGCCGACCGCTTCGGCCGCGGCGAGCGCACCGGCCTCGTCGGCCGCGGACACCGCCACCAGGGTACCGGCATCGGGGGCGCCGACATCGGCGCGCAGGGCCGCGTCGCGCGCCAGGTCGATGGCATCGATCGGGCTCAGGTCCGAGAGCTGGCCGCGCCAGGGCGAGGGCAGGGCGACAAGCGCGACCGTCGCTGCCACCGCCAGCACGACGACGCCCCCGCGCAGCCGCGGCAGCGTCGCCGCGGCGCGGCGCATCAGGCCGCCGAGCTGCTGGCGCAGGCCGGCCCCCGGCGCGCCGTCGGGTGCGATCACCGGAAAGACGAAGCGCGTCGTCGTCGCCGCCGCCAGCAGGCCGGCGATCGAGAACACGCCGAGCTGGGCGAGCCCGGGAAAGCCGGCGAAGACGAGTGCGGCGAAGCCGATCAGGGACGTGACGAGGCCGAGCCGCACGGTCGGCCAGCTCTCGCGCAGCCAGCGCGCGGCGTGCGCTCCGTCGCTGCCCGATGCCGCGCCGCCGGCCGGGGCGCGCGCCTGGATGAGGTAGTAGATCGCGTAGTCGACGGCCTCGCCGATCAGCGTCGTGCCGAAGCCGAGCGTCATGCCATGCACCTGGCCGAAGCCGAGCGAGACGGCGGCGATGCCCGCCAGCACGCCGGTTGCGACCGGCAGCAGGGCGACGGCCAGGGCACGCAGCGAGGCGAACGCGAGCCAGAGGAGGACGACCATGATCGCCCCGCCCCAGATCGCGAGCCGCTCGACCTCGCTCTTGATCCGCTCGCGCGCGGCGACGCCGAAGCTGCCGGCGCCGGAGAGCTCGAGCCGCAGCGCCGCCTCGGTCTCGACGTTCGCCCCGGGTCGCTGGGCCTGCTCGCTGAAGGCATTGCGGACCGCGTTCAGGGCCTGCTGCTGGCCGTCGAGGTCGGCGCCGTCGGCGCGCGTCGTCAGCACCAGCACGGCGCGCGGCGTGCTGCGCGAGACCCAGACGCCATCCTCGCTCTTCGGCGCCTGCGCCGGCGTCAGCGCCTCGGCGATGCGCACCGTCTCGCCGGTCGGGTCGCGCAGCAGGATCGGCTTGACGAGCGCGCCCGCCGGCGTGCCGAGCAGCGACAGGGTCTCGTCGATCGCCGTGCGCAGGCCCTCGACCTGGAAGCGGGCCGCGTCGACCGCCGGGCTGAGGGCGTAGCGATGGGCGAGGACGAAGCGGCCGGCCTGCTGCCAGGGCGCGGTGTCGCCGTTGTCGACCGAAGCGAAGTGCGGCGTCTCGCGCAGCCGGGCGCCGAGCCGCTGCGAGGCGGCGTTGCGGGTGGCGGCGTCGCCGCCTTCGATGCCGACGAGGATCAGGCGCGAGGCGCTGCCGCTCTTCAGCTGGTCGAGCAGGACCGCCTGCCCCGGCGTCGGCGCCGACGGCAGGAACGCCGACAGGTCGGCGACGTAGCGGGTGCGCAGCGCGACGCCCAAGGCGAGTGCCAGCGCCAGCAGCCAGATCGCGATGGCGACGGCGCCGCCGCGCCGCCGGCCGGGCACCGAAGCGCCGACGTCGCTCACCGTGCGCTCATGAAGCTCATGGCGTGGCGCCGCCGGGCAGCGGCTCGATCGTCATCGTCGAGCGGTCGCCGTCGGCGAGCAGCACCTGGACTTCGTGCACCGCCGGCCCGCGGCCGCTGACCCGCACCGATGCGACCTGGCCGCGCAGGCGCAGGTCGCGCGGCACCAGCTCCAGCGCCCAGCGCTCGGCGCTGCCGGAGACGCTGGCGTCGAACAGCCGCTCGAGCGATTCGCGGTTGCCGGTGAGCGTGCCGCGCACCGCCTCGACGATGACCGCGGCCTCGGGCGCGCTGTCGAGCTGCAGCGTGCGGCTGCGCTCGCCCAGGCTCATGGTGAGCACGTTGCCCGTGACCTCGAGCTTCTCGCGCCGC
>DATCGH010000325.1:0-5808 GCA_036509055.1 Caldimonas sp. | reverse complement strand
GGCCTCGTTCATGAGCTACGGCCTGGCGAAGAAGATGTCGAAGAACGGGCCGAAGTTCGGCACCGGCGAGATCGAAGGCGTGATCGCGCCGGAGACGGCCGCCCATGCCGCCGGCACCAGCGCCCTGCTGCCGATGCTGGCCCTGGGAATTCCGGGTTCGCCGACCGCCGCAGTCCTGCTCGGCGGCCTGCTGATCTGGGGCCTGCAGCCCGGCCCGCTGCTGTTCGTCGAGCAGAAGGACTTCGTCTGGGGCCTGATCGCCAGCATGTACCTCGGCAACATCGTCGGCCTGTTCGTGGTGCTGACGACGGTGCCGCTGTTCGCGTCGATCCTGCGCATTCCGTTCTCGATCATCGCGCCGGTCATCATCGTCATCTGCGCGATCGGCGCCTACACCGTGCACAGCGCGATGCTCGACGTCTGGTTCATGCTCGGCTTCGGCGTCGTCGGCTACGTGTTCAAGAAACTCGACTACCCGCTGGCGCCGCTGGTCCTGGCCCTGGTGCTCGGCGACAAGGCCGAGGACTCGTTCCGCCAGTCGATGCTGGTCTCCCAGGGCGACGCCTTGATCATGTGGTCCAACCCGCTGGTCGGCTCGATCACGACGCTGGCGCTGGTCATGCTGCTCTGGCCGCTGATCTCGAAGCTCCTCGCCGCGATCCGGGCGCCCAAGGCCGAGCAGTTCCCCGAGGAGCAGCCGGTCGACTGAAAGCCCGGCTCGGGGCCTGCAGGCGTCAGACCTTGTCGCTGTGCCTCAGCCGGCTCAAGGTCTCGGCCGACAGGTTCAGATAGGCAGCCAGCTCCTTGCCGGGAATCCGGTCCACGAGCCTGGGATGCTTGCGCAGGAACCGATGCAGCCGTCCCGGCGCATCGAGCAGGTGCAGGGTGATGGTGTGCGCCATGATCTCGCTCATGCCTCGCATCACGCTGTACTCGAACAGGTTCTTCGCTTCGCTGCGCTCCTCGAGAAACGCGACCCACTTCTCGAGCGGCAGGCGCGCGACCCGCGCCTTGGTGACGCAGACGATGCCGTAGGGCGTCGGGGTTCCTAGGCGCCACGCCGCGTAGCTGGTCTCCATCTCGCGCTCGTCGGCGAAGCGCAGGATCATCTCCTTGCCTTCCTTGTTCGAGACGACGCGCTTCAGTATCCCGTCGAGGACGAAATACTGCTCCATCTCGCGCACGCCCTGGTACAGGAGGAAATCGCCCTTGTGGCCGTCGACGATGACGAGGTGGGGCTCCAGCTCCGCGAAATCCTCGTCGTCGAGACCCTGCAAAACCACGTTCTGCTTGAGCTGCAGGCGAATCACATTCCTCTCAGGATGATCCCTGAGCATCGTCATGGCAATTTTTCAGTTGAGGAGGGCGTGGCAGGCAACGGGCCGCTCGCGCGAGGCCAATCCGGGAATCTTGACGGAGGTCAATGGGCCGCGCGCCGGTTGGGCCGCACACTGATCCATTCGATGATACCGCGACCTTCCTGCACGGCCGGGCACCCCGATCCGGCCGCGCTCCGTTGCGTGCAGCGAACCGCAACGGCTCACGTTCCATTCCAAGGAGACATAGATGTCCGCAGTCCTCAAGCCGGGCGCCGCCTCGACGACTGACAACCCGGCGAGCGGCGAAGGCGGCGTGAGCGCCGGAGAGACGATCGACGGTTTCCACCTCGTCATCGAAGCGCTGAAGCTGAACGGCATCGACACCGTGTTCGGGCTGCCGGGCATTCCGATCACCGACCTGACCCGAAAGATGCAGGCCGAGGGGCTTCGCGTCATCTCGTTCCGCCATGAGCAGCATGCCGGCAACGCCGCCGCTGCGGCGGGCTTTCTCACCGGCAAGCCCGGCATTTGCCTGACGGTGTCGGCGCCGGGCTTTCTCAACGGCCTGACTGCGCTCACGAACGCGACGACCAACTGCTTCCCGATGATCCTCATCAGCGGCTCGAGCGAGCGCGAGATCGTCGACCTGCAGCAGGGCGACTACGAGGAGATGGACCAGCTCGCGATCGCCAAGCCCTTGTGCAAGGCCGCCTACCGCGTGCTCCACGCCGAAGACATCGGCATCGGCATCGCTCGCGCCATCCGCTCGGCGGTCTCCGGCCGGCCCGGCGGCGTGTACCTCGACTTCCCGGCCAAGCTGTTCTCGCAGGCGGTCGACGCGGTGGCCGGCAAGCGCTCGCTGGTGCAGGTCGTCGACCCGGCGCCGCGCCAGCTGCCCGCGCCCGACGCGGTGCAGCGCGCGCTCGATGTGCTCAAGGGCGCCAAGCGCCCGCTCATCATCCTCGGCAAGGGCGCGGCGTATGCGCGCGCCGACGACGAGATCCGTGCCTTCATCGAGAAGACCGGCATCCCGTATCTGCCGATGTCGATGGCCAAGGGCCTGCTGCCCGACACGCACGCCCAGTCGGCGGCGGCGACGCGCTCGTACGTGCTGGCCGAGGCCGACGTCGTCGTCCTGATCGGCGCGCGCCTCAACTGGCTGCTCTCGCACGGCAAGGGCAAGACCTGGGGCGGTCCGAACGCGTTCGAGCGCAAGTTCGTCCAGATCGACATCTCGCCGATCGAGGCCGACAGCAACGTGCCGATCGCGGCGCCGCTGGTCGGCGACATCGGCTCGTGCGTCGGCGCGCTGGTGAGCGGCCTGGGCGCGAACTGGGCCCGGCCGCCGGCCGAGTGGACCGCCGCGATCGGTGAGCGCAAGGACAAGAACCTCGCCAAGATGGCCGAGACGCTGGCGAAGAACCCGTCGCCGATGAGCTTCCAGAGCGCGCTCAACGTCATCCGCGACGTGGTCAAGGCGAACCCGGAGGCGGTCGTCGTCAACGAAGGCGCCAACACGCTCGACTTCGCGCGCTCGATCGTCGACATGTACGAGCCGCGCAAGCGCCTCGACGTCGGCACCTGGGGAATCATGGGCATCGGCATGGGCTTCGCGGTTGCCGCGGCGGTGATCACCGGCAAGCCCGTGATCGCGATCGAGGGCGACAGCGCCTTCGGCTTCTCGGGCATGGAGGTCGAGACGATCTGCCGCTACGGCCTGCCGGTGTGCGTGATCGTCTTCAACAACAACGGCGTCTACAAGGGCACCGACGTCAACCCGCGCGGCGGCGACGTCGCGCCGACGGTCTTCGTCAAGGGCGCGCGCTACGACAAGATGATGGAAGCCTTCGGCGGCGTCGGCGTCAACGCGACCAACCCCGACGAGCTCAGGAAGGGCCTGACCGAGGCCGTCGCCTCGGGCAAGCCGACGCTCATCAACGCGGTGATCGACGAGACGGCAGGCACCGAAAGCGGCCGCATCACGAGCCTGAACCCGACCGCCGCCAAGAAGAAGTGATTCCCCCGATTCGATCCCTCAGGAACCAAAGATGAGCAAAGCACTAGATGGCGTTCGCATCCTCGACTTCACGCACGTCCAGTCGGGCCCGACCTGCACCCAGCTGCTGGCATGGCTAGGCGCCGACGTGATCAAGCTGGAGAAGGCCGGCGAGGGCGATGCCACGCGCGGCCAGCTGCGCGACATCCCCGATGTCGACAGCCTCTACTTCACGATGCTGAACCACAACAAGCGCTCGATCACGGTCAACACCAAGGACGCCAAGGGCAAGGAAGTCGTCGACCGGCTGATCAAGACCTGCGACGTGCTGGTCGAGAACTTCGCTCCGGGAGCGCTCGACCGCATGGGCTTCACCTGGGAGCATATCCAGAAGCTCAATCCGCGCATGATCGTCGCTTCGGTCAAGGGCTTCGGCCCGGGGCCGTACGAGGATTGCAAGGTCTACGAGAACGTCGCCCAGTGCGCCGGCGGCGCCGCCTCGACGACCGGCTTCGACGACGGCCCGCCGCTCGTCACAGGGGCGCAGATCGGCGACAGCGGCACCGGCCTGCACCTCGCGCTCGGCATCGTCGCCGCGCTCTACCAGCGCAACACGACCGGGCGCGGCCAGAAGGTTCTCGCCGCGATGCAGGACGGCGTGCTCAACCTGTGTCGGGTCAAGCTGCGCGACCAGCAGCGGCTCGAGCGCACCGGCGTGATGAAGGAGTATCCGCAGTTCCCCGACATCGGCTTCGGCGATGCCGTGCCGCGCGCCGGCAACGCGTCGGGCGGCGGGCAGCCGGGCTGGATCCTGAAGTGCAAGGGCTGGCAGACCGACCCGAACGCCTACATCTACTTCATCACCCAGGCGCCGGTGTGGGCGGCGATCTGCAAGGTGATCGGCGAGGAAGGCTGGATCACCGACCCGCACTACGCCACGCCGTCGGCGCGCCTGCCGCACCTGAAGTCGATCTTCGCCCGGATCGAGGAATGGACGATGACGAAGACCAAGTTCGAGGCGATGGACATCCTCAACGAGTTCGACATCCCGTGCGGGCCGATCCTGTCGATGAAGGAGATCGCCGAGGACCCGTCGCTGCGCGCGACCGGCACCGTCGTCGAGGTCGATCACCCGACCCGCGGCAAGTACCTGACTGTCGGCAACCCGATCAAGCTGTCGGATAGCGCGACCGAGGTCAAGCGCTCGCCGCTGCTCGGCGAGCACAACGAAGAAGTCCTCGCCGAACTCGGGTATTCGGCCGCCGATGTCGCCTCGCTGCGCGAAGCGAAGATCATCTGAACGACCGACAAACCAATCATCGGCTAGCGATCCGGAGAAAGATCATGAGCAAAGACAAAGCCAAGGTACGCCAGCTTCTCGACGCCGTTCGCGCCGCAGGCCGAGATTCCCTGACCGCCCCCGAAGGCAAGCAGATCTGCGATGCCTACGGGATCGCAGTGCCGGGCGAGGGCGTGGCGACGAGCGCCGCTGCCGCGGGCCAGCTCGCCTCGGGAATGGGATTTCCGGTCGTGATGAAGATCGTTTCGCCGGACATCCTGCACAAGACCGAAGCCGGCGGCGTGATCGTCGGCGTGAAGAGCGCCGACGAGGCGGTCAAGGCCTACGACACGATCCTCGCCAACGCCAAGAAGTACAAGGCCGACGCCAAGGTCGACGGCGTCCAGGTGCAGCAGATGCTCAAGGGCGGCCAGGAGGTGATCGTCGGCGCGGTGACCGACGGCAGCTTCGGCAAGCTCGTCGCGTTCGGCCTCGGCGGCGTTCTCGTCGAGGTGCTGAAGGACATCACCTTCCGCCTTGCGCCGGCGACCAAGGCGGATGCGCTCTCCATGCTCGACGGCATCCAGGCGGCGGAGATGCTGAAGGGCGTTCGCGGCGGCGACGCGGTCAACCGCGACGCGCTCGCGAACCTGATCGTCGGCGTGAGCGAACTGGTCAGCGACTTCCCGGAAATCTCCGAGATGGACCTGAACCCGGTGTTCGCGACCAAGGACAGCGCGATCGCCGCCGACGTGCGCATCGTCGTCGACTTCAATCAGAAGCCGGCGCGCTACCGCCCGGCCGAGGCCGATGTCGTCAAGTCGATGAACCGCGTCATGCAGCCGAAGTCGGTGGCCGTGATCGGCGCCTCCGACGAGGCTGGCAAGATCGGCAACTCGGTGATGAAGAACCTGATCAACGGCGGCTACAAGGGCGAGATCTACCCGATCCACCCGAAGGCGGCCGAGATCATGGGCCGCAAGGCCTACAAGAGCGTCAAGGACGTGCCCGGGGAAATCGACACCGCGGTGTTCGCCATACCGGCCAAGTTCGTTGCCGGCGCGCTCGTCGAGTGCGGCGAGAAGAAGATCGCCGGCGCCGTGCTCATTCCCTCGGGGTTCGCCGAGACCGGCAACCATGAGGGGCAGGACGAGCTGGTGGAGATCGGCCGCAAGTACAACATCCGCCTGATGGGGCCGAACATCTACGGCTTC
>DATCGH010000324.1:0-2296 GCA_036509055.1 Caldimonas sp. | reverse complement strand
GAGCATCTGCCGCACGATGGTCTCGATGTGCTTGTCGTTGATCTTGACGCCCTGCAGTCGGTAGACCTCCTGCACTTCGTCGACCAGGTACTTGGCCAGCGCCTTCTCGCCGAGCACCTTGAGGATGTCGTGCGGGTTGGCCGCGCCGTCCATCAGCGGCTCGCCGGCGCGGATCTTGTCGCCCTCGCGGACGGCCAGGTGCTTGCCCTTGGAGATCAGGTACTCCTTCGGGTCGCCGCGCTCCGGCGTGATCAACACCTTGCGCTTGCCCTTGGTGTCCTTGCCGAAGCTGACGGTGCCGTCGATCTCGGCGATGACGGCGTGCTCCTTCGGCTTGCGCGACTCGAACAGCTCCGCGACGCGCGGCAGACCGCCGGTGATGTCCTTGGTCTTCGTCGTCTCGCGCGGGATACGCGCGATGACGTCGCCGGCCTCGATCTTGTCACCCTCGTTCGCCGCGATCGTCGAGCCGACGGGCAGGAAGTACCGCGCGTCGTTCTCGCCGCTCGGGATCTTGAGCGTCTTGCCGTGGTCATCCTTGAGCGAGATGCGGGGCCGCAGCTCCGCGTCCTTGCTCTCGGTGATGCTCTTGCGCGACAGGCCGGTGACCTCGTCGAGCTGCTCCGTCATGGTGACGCCCTCGATGACGTCGCCGAACTTCACGACGCCGCTGACCTCGGTCAGGATCGGCACCGAGAACGGATCCCACTCCGACAGGAGCTGGCCCGCCTTGACGTGATCGCCCGGACCGAAGTGCAGCCGCGCACCGTAGGTCAGGCCGTAACGCTCGCGCTCGCGGCCCGTCTCGTCGGCGATCACGATCTCGCCGTGGCGGTTCATGACGATCCACAGCTTGTCGCGCTTGACGACGTTGGTGCCCTCCAGCTTCACGACGCCGTCGTAACGCGCCTCGAGCTGTGACTGCTCGGTGCGCACCTGACCGACGCCGCCGATGTGGAACGTCCGCATCGTCAGCTGGGTGCCGGGCTCGCCGATCGACTGGGCGGCGATGACGCCGACCGCCTCACCGATGTTGACCATGTGCCCGCGGGCCAGGTCGCGGCCGTAGCAGAGCACGCAGATGCCGCGCCGGGTCTCGCAGGTGAGCACCGAGCGGATCTTGACGTGGTCGATGCCCGCGTCCTCGATCGTCTTGACCTTCTCCTCGGTGATCTCTCCGCCCGAGCCGACGAGAACCTCGCCCGTGTACGGGTCGAAGATGTCGTCGACCGCGACGCGGCCCAGGATGCGGTCGCCCAGCTTCTCGATGATCTCGCCGCCCTCGACGAGGGCGCCCAGCTCGATGCCGTCGATGGTGCCGCAGTCGTACTCGGCGATGATGCAGTCCTGCGCCACGTCGACGAGCCGGCGGGTGAGGTACCCGGAGTTCGCCGTCTTGAGCGCCGTGTCGGCCAGACCCTTGCGGGCGCCGTGCGTCGAGATGAAGTACTGGAGCACCGACAACCCCTCGCGGAAGTTGGTGGTGATCGGCGTCTCGATGATCTCGCCCGACGGCTTGGCCATCAGGCCGCGCATGCCGGCCAGCTGGCGGATCTGCTGCGCCGAACCGCGCGCGCCCGAGTCCGCCATGATGTAGATCGGGTTGAACGAGGGCGACTTGCGCTTCTCGCCCGTCTCCTCGTTGACCAGGTCCTCGGAGCCGATCTCGCCCATCATCTCCTCGGCGATCTGCTCCGAAACCTGCGCCCAGATATCGACGACCTTGTTGTAGCGCTCGCCGTCGGTGATGAGACCCTCGGTGTACTGCTCCTCGATCTCCTGGACGTCCTTCTGCGCGGTCTCGAGCAGCTCGATCTTGCGCTGCGGGATCACCAGGTCGTCGACGCAGATCGAGATGCCGGCCTTGGTCGCGTAGGTGTAACCGAGCGACCGCAGCTTGTCGGCCAGCAGGACGGTCTCCTTCTGACCGCAGGCGCGGTAGCAGCTGTCGATCAGATCGCCGAGCTGCTTCTTGCCCATGACCCGGTTGACGGTCTTGAACGGAAGCTGCTTGGGAACGATTTCGTACAGCAGCACGCGGCCGGCGGTGCTGGGGACCAGCTCGCCGTCGATGCGGACGCGGATCGACGCCTGCAGGTCCAGCTCGCCGTGGTCGTACGCCAGGCGGACCTCCTCGGGCGACGAGAACACGCCGTGCATCTTGTTGGCGGGGATCTTCTCCTTCGGTGTTTCCTCGCCGGCCTTGGCAGCCTTCGCCGCCTTGGCCTTCGGCTCGTCCGTACCGTGCGGATACTCGCCCTTCGCGAACATCCGCTCGCGCGTCATGTAGTAGAGA
>DATCGH010000323.1:0-4138 GCA_036509055.1 Caldimonas sp. | reverse complement strand
GCTGCCGGAGGTGGCCGACGAGCGCGACGCCGAGCGCGTCGCCGAGCGCATCCTCGAGGCGATGCGCCTGCCGATCATCATCGGCATGCAGGAGTGCTTCGTCACCGCCAGCGTCGGCATCGCGATCTTCCCGCGCGATGGTGCCAACGTCGCCGACCTGCTGCGCAATTCCGACGTCGCGATGTACTCGGTCAAGTCGGCGGGGCGCAACTCCTCGGCGGTGTACCGGCAGAGCCTGTCGGGCCAGGGCCGGGAAAAGCTCGAGCTCGAGAGCGCCCTGCACAAGGCGATCGAGCGCGACGAGCTGGTCCTCTACTACCAGCCGAAGATCGACGTGCGCGGCGCGCGCATGGTCGGCGCCGAGGCGCTGATGCGCTGGCGCCGCCAGGGCGTGCTGGTGCCGCCGGGCGACTTCATTCCGCTGGCCGAGGAAACCGGCCTGATCACGCCGCTCTCCGAATGGGCGATCCGTGAGGCCGCGCGCCAGGCCCGGATCTGGCAGGACAACTTCGGCTTCTCCGACTCGATCGCGGTCAACCTGCCGAGCCGGATGTTCGAGCGCACCGACCTGGTGGAGTACATCCACACCGCGGTCACGACCTACGGCGTGCCGCATCACGCGATCGAGCTCGAGATCACCGAGACGGGCCTGATGAAGGACCTGCAGAACGTGATCCCGGCATTGCACCGGCTGAACGAGATCGGGGTCGAGATCTCGATCGACGACTTCGGCACCGGCTACTCGTCGCTCGCCTACCTGACGACGCTGCCGATCTCCGAGCTGAAGATCGACCGCTCGTTCGTCCGCGATCTCGGCATGACGCCGCAGAGCTCGGCCGTGGTCACGGCGATCATCGCCCTGGCGCGATCGCTCGGCCTGCGCGTGATCGCCGAGGGCGTGGAGAACCTGCGCCAGATGGAAGTGCTGCACCGGCTGGGCTGCGGAATCATGCAGGGGTTCCTGTTCAGCAAGCCGCAGCCGCCCGAGGACATCGAAGACTGGCTCGAGCAGACCGTGCTGCCGAGAAAGGCGCCCTGGATCGGCAAGGCCGGCAGCGCCGAGGTGACGGAGCCGCCGCGGGTCACCCGGGCCCGGCCGCTGCGCATCAAGCCGGTCGCCTGAACGGAGCGGAGCCACCCGTGGAAACGACGCGCCCCTCGCCCAGCGCTCGTCCCGCCGTGGCGGAACAGCCGGCGGCGCAGATCGCCAAGCTGGCGTTTCGCCGCCTCGCCCTGGAGCGCCTCGAGCCGACGCCGGAGAACTACGAGAAGGCCTACCGCCTGGAGTGCGGCGACACGGGCCACTCCGGCGAGGCGCTGGCGAGCCTGATCGAGCGGATCGTGCGCGGCATGGAGCGCGGCGGCCGCAACTGGACCGCAGCGCGGCGCAAGGAAGGCATCCAGCGCGTGCTCGCCGGCAGCCGCAGCGACGCCAAGCGCCTGCAGCAGCGCCTGTCCCAGCTGATCAACAGCTGGGACAGCGACTCCGGCGGGGTCGAGGTCGAAGCCGCGGACCCTGCCGCGACCGGTCCGGTCGAGCCCGAGCTGCCGGTCGCCGCCAACGACGCGGCCGCGGCAGCGCCAGCCGCGGCAGCCGCGGCGGCCGCGCCGGGCGGCGATCCCGCCTGGGTCGGCATCGCGCACAGCCTGGCCGGGGTCCTGCAGCAGGCGCTGCCGCAGGACGACGCCAACCGCGAGCTCGGCGCCGAGATCGCCAAGCTCGACCAGCGGCTCGCCGCCGAGGGCCCGAGCCCGGCCCTCGCCGAGGAGATCCAGGGCGCGTGCCTGCGCGCCGAGCGCGTGCTGCAGCATCGCCACCACCTGTTCGACCAGCTCGGCAAGCTCTGCCACGAGCTCACCTCGAGCCTCACCGACATCGCCGAGAACGACAGCTGGGTCAAGGGCCAGTGCGATGCGATGCGCATGAAGATCGAGGAAGGCCTGACGGCACGCGGCGTGCGCTCGGTGAGCGACATGCTGCACCACGCGCGGCTGCGCCATGCCGATGTCAAGGCGGACCGCGAGAAGGCCCGCGAGGCGCTGAAGGGCCTGATCCACCAGATGCTCGCCGAGCTCGGCGAGCTCGGCTCGAAGACCGGCGACTTCCACAAGAGCGTCGGCCGCTACGCCGAGGTGATCGAGGAGGCCGACTCGCTCGAGAGCCTGACCGGCGTGGTGCGCGAGATGGTGAGCGAGAGCCGTGCCGTGCAGACCCTGGTGCAGCAGACCCAGGCGCGCCTGCAGGAAGAGCACAGCAAGGCCACGGGCCTCTCGGAGCGGGTGGTCAAGCTCGAGGACGAGATGCGTCGCCTCTCCGACGAGGTCTCCACCGACCAGCTCACCCAGATCGCCAACCGGCGCGGCCTGATGCAGGCCTTCGAGGTCGAGCTCGCCAAGCTCAAGCGCAACGGCGGCGAGCTCTCGGTCGGGCTGCTCGACATCGACAACTTCAAGCGCCTCAACGACGAGCTCGGCCACAGCGCCGGCGACGAGGCGCTCAAGTCGCTGGCAGCGACGGTCAGCAAGGCGCTCCGGCCGAACGACCGGGTGGCGCGCTACGGCGGCGAGGAGTTCGTGGTGCTGCTGCCGGAAACGGCGGCCGCGGACGGCGAGCAGATCCTCACCCGGCTGCAGCGCTCGCTCACCGGCGGACTCTTCATGCACAAGGAGAAGCAGGTCTTCGTGACCTTCTCCGCCGGCGTCACCGGCTACCGGCTGGAAGAGCGGATCGAGGACTCGCTCGAGCGCGCCGACCAGGCGCTCTACGAAGCCAAGCGCACCGGGAAGAACCGCACCTGCATCGGCTGAGCTGACGGCGCCGCGCGCTTCCCGCGCAGGGCACTCACTCCCTCTCGTCGAAGGGCGCGTCGTCCGGCAGGACCACCTCGGGTGGCGGGTCGCCGAGCAGGCGCGTCGCCCGCTCGACGTCGCGCTCGAAGGTGTCGACCGTGGCCTCCGGCGCGGTCGAGCGCATCAGCGCGGCGCGGAACGCCGCCGACTCGCTGGCGTAGAACGCGCTCACGATCTGCCGTTGCTCGGGCGCCAGCGCCTCGATCAGCGCGTTGAGGAAGCACTCCGTCGCGAGCAGGCTGCCCTGCAGCTGATCGACCTTGGCGCGCAGGGCGTCGAGCTCGCTCATCTAGGTTCTCGAGATCGTGGCGATCAGACGGGCGACGAACAACTCGGCGATCGCCTGGTCGATCGCCCCGTGCTCGAACCGGCGGTCCTGCTCGGCGATGAAGGCCAGCGAGAGGCGGTCTCGTTCGGCTCGGCAAGCCAGCCCGAAGTTGTGAAAGACCTCGGCTTCGCCGTCGCGGGAATCGTGGGATGCGCTCATTCGCAAGCTCCGGCAATCGGTGTGCCCAGGGAGAGGGTCGAGAGCTCCTCCGGGCCGGTGAGGTCGGCACATCCGCCGCACGCACAATAGTGCCATGGAGTTCCGGATCTTGTCGCACGCCGCGATGTGGGTGCGCTCTGGCGGAACCAGCGTGGTCATCGATCCGTGGCTGGTCGGCTCGTGCTACTGGCGGTCGTGGTGGAACTTTCCTCGCGCGGTGTTCGACGAGCGCGAGATGGCCGCGGTGGATGCCGTCATCCTCAGCCACCTGCACTGGGACCATTGGCACGGGCCGAGCTTGCGCAAGCTCTTCGCCGGCAAGACCGTGCTGATTCCCGACGAACCCGGGCTGCGCAGCGGCCGCGACCTGCGGACGATCGGCTTTCGCGGCGTTCGCCGCCTTCCGCACGGCAAGACGGTCGAGATCGGCGCGCTGCGCATCACGCTCTACCAGTTCGGCCGCTACGTCAACGACGCGGCGATCGTCGTCGAGGGCGAAGGCGTCACGCTGCTCAATGCCAATGACGCCAAGATCGCCGGCTGGCCATTGCGCCATCTCGTCGCCCGCCACGGTCCGATCGACTTCGCCTTCCGCTCGCACTCCTCGGCGAACGCGCGCGTCTGCTGGCGGCTCGAGGGCGATGCCGCCTACGTGGTCGATGACCACGAGCACTACATGCGCTCGTTCGTGCAGTTCATGGACGCGGTGCAGCCGCGCTACGCCGTGCCGTTCGCCTCGAACCACTGCCACCTGCACGACGACGTGTTCGCCTTCAACGACATGATCGCCACCCCGCTCGA
>DATCGH010000322.1:0-2077 GCA_036509055.1 Caldimonas sp. | reverse complement strand
CAATCTCGACCCGGCAGCGAAGAAGGAGATCGAGGCTATGCTGGCCGCCTTTGCCGCCGACGGGATGACGCTTGTCATGAGCACGCACAACCTCGGCCAGGCCAAGCGCCTGGCCACGCGGGTGATCCTGCTCGACGGCGGCCAGATCCGCGCCGACCTGCCGACGGAGCGCTTCTTCGCCGAGCACGCGGACCTGCCGCTGCGCCACCATTCGCTCGTCTTCCCGGCCGCGGAAGAGCTGTCGTGACATCGTCGCCCCGTTCCCTTGTTCGCAAGCTCCTCATCGGACTGGGTGTCGCGACATGGGCGCTGGTTGCCGCCGCGGCCGACCGCGAGCCGTTCATCATCATGGCCTCGACGACCAGCACCGAGCAGTCGGGCCTGTTCGCCCACCTGCTCCCCGCGTTCAAGAAGGCCCGAGGCATCGACGTGCGGGTGGTGGCGCAAGGAACCGGGCAGGCGCTCGACATGGGCCGGCGCGGCGATGCGGACGTCCTGCTCGTGCACGACCAGCCTGCCGAGGAGCAGTTCGTCGCCGAAGGCTTCGGGCTGCAGCGCCGCCCGGTGATGTACAACGACTTCGTCCTGATCGGGCCGGCCGGCGACCCGGCCGGCACGCGCGGCAAGGACATCGTCGCCGCACTGAGGAAGCTCGCCGCGTCGGGCGCGACCTTCGTCTCGCGCGGCGACCGCAGCGGCACCCACGCCGCCGAGTTGCGCTACTGGAAGCAGGCCGGCATCGACGACCCGGCCGCGGCCGCTCCCGGCAAGACCCTCGCCTACCGCGCCTGCGGCTGCGGCATGGGACCGGCGCTCAACGTCGCTGCCGGCAGCGACGCCTATGTCCTCGCCGACCGCGGCACCTGGCTGGCCTTCAGGAACCCGGGCAGGCTCGCGATCCTGGTCGAAGGCGACGCGCGCCTCTTCAACCAGTACGGCGTCATCGTCGTCAATCCGGCCCGGCACCCGTATGTCAAGGTGGTGCAGGCGCAGGCCTTCGCCGACTGGGTGGTCGGAAGCGACGGCCAGGCGGCGATCGCTGCCTACCGGATCGACGGCAAGCAGCTGTTCTTTCCGAACGCGGAGCGCTGAACCGCCATGCCGACGATCGACAAGGCGCAGATCACCGGCATGGTGCTCGCGGGCGGTCGCGGCAGCCGGATGGGCGGCGTCGACAAGGGCCTGCAGGGCTTTCGCGGCATGCCGCTGGCGATGCATGCCCTGTTCCGCCTGCAGCCGCAGGTCGGCGAGATGATGATCAATGCCAATCGCAACCTCGCCGCCTACGAGTCCATGGGCGTGCCGGTCTGGCCCGACGCGCTGCCCGAGTACCCCGGGCCCCTGGCCGGCTTCCTCGCCGGCCTCGAGCGCTGCGAGACGCCGTACCTGGTGGTCGTGCCCTGCGACACGCCGCTCTTTCCCGAGGACCTGGTCGAGCGGCTCGGCGAGGCATTCGACGACGAGGCCACCGAGATCGCGGTCGCCGCCACCCGCGAAGGCGGCGAGCTGCAGGCGCAGCCGGTGTTCTGCATGATGCGCATCACCGTGATGGAGAGCCTGGTCCGCTTCGTCACCGCCGGCGAGCGCAAGATCGACCGCTGGACCGCGCAGCATGCGACGCGGCTGGTCGAGTTCGCCGACGCCGCCGCCTTCGCCAACGCCAACACCAGCGAAGAGCTGCAGGATCTCCAGCGCCATGGCTGAAGCCGCACCCGTCACGCCGCCGGCGACGCTGCAGGAGATCGGCTCCTGCGTCGGCGGCTACGACCCGAAGGCGCTGCCGGTGGCGGCGGCGCGGGAGTTCCTGCAGCGCCTGGCGCCGCGCCTGCAGGCGGTGGAGAAGCTGGCGATCCGTTCCGCCCTCGGCCGCGTCCTCGCGGAGGACATCGTGTCGCCGATCGACGTGCCCGCGCAGGACAACTCGGCGATGGACGGCTACGCCTTTCGCGCCGCCGACCTGGCGGTCGCCGGCGAGACCGAGCTCGAGGTCGTGGGCAGCGGCTTCGCCGGCGGCGACGTCGCGACCGCGATCGGTCCCGGCCAGTGCGTGCGCATCATGACGGGCGCCACCATGCCC
>DATCGH010000321.1:0-3963 GCA_036509055.1 Caldimonas sp. | reverse complement strand
GCACCGAGTACAACGACCTCGGCAGCGATCACTTCGATCGCCACGACCGATCCAAGACCATCCGCCGCCTCCTCAAGCGGCTTCAAGACCTCGGCTGCGACGTTCCAGCGGTGGCACATGCGACGTAGAGCTTCTTAGTAGAGGATGGGCAGCACGCCCCAGGGCAGCGAGACGCGCAGCAGCTTGTAGAACGCGAGGTGGATCGCGAACGCGGCGGCGAGCGCCACCAGCACCGCCAGCCAGGGCTTCACCCGGAGTTGCAGGAAGAGCGCCAGCAGCAGAGCCGTCGCCGTCACCAGGAAGCCGAGCCGCTGCACCGCCAGCAGGTAGAAGACGATCGCGGCGCAGGTGAGGAGAAAGCTGACCACGTGCCGGGGCGAGCGCAACCACTCGCCGAACACCAGCAGCCGGCCGCCGGCGCGCAGCTCGCGCACGCCGCGCACCAGGAGGATGACGGCGCAGCCGGCGAGGGCGGTGGCAATGAGCGCCGGGAAGGCGCCCGGGCCGATGTTCTGCCCGGGGATGTTCGGAAAGCTGCGGATCGCCAGGAAGACCGCCGCCGAGAGGGCGAGCAGCAGCGCGCCCCAGACGGCGTCGTTGAGCTTCACGGTGAGGCGGCGACTTCGAAGCTGCGCTGACGCCTATTTGACGATGCCCACCGCCTTCATGGTCGCGCCGAGATCGGCGGTCGACTTCTCCATGAAGGTGGCGAACTCTGCCGGCGGCAGGTAGATCACCCCGTAGCCGCGGGCGGCCATGAAGTCCTTGTAATCCTTGCTGTCATAGACCTTCTTGATCGCCGTCACCAGCGTCGTCTCCACGTCCTTGGGCAGCCCCTTGGGCGCGGCCATGCCGCGCCAGGCGGCCATCGTCCAGTCGCTGCCGGTCTGCGACTTCAAGGTCGGCAGGGTGGGATAGAGGCCGGGCGGGTTGGCGTCCATGATCGCCAGGCTCCTCACCTTGCCGGCGTCGATCAGCGAGCGTGCCTCGGGAATCGAGCAGGGCACGATGTCGACGCCGCCGGCCACCATGTCCTGCAGGCCGGGCGCGGCACCGTTCGAGGGCACCCACGGCGCGGCTGCCGGGTCGACCTTCAGGTCCTTCAGCATGCCGGCGAGCGCCAGGTGCCAGATGCCGCCCTGGCCGGTGCCCGAGGCCTTGTGCTTGCCCGGCTCGGCCCTGATCGCGTCGACGAGGTCCTTCACCGTCTTGTAGGGCGCGTCGGCCCGCACCTGCAGGCCGGCCGGGTCGGCGTTCACCAGGCCGAGCGGCGTGTACGACGAGCCCTTGAGATCCGTCAGGCCCTGCCAATGCATCATGCCGATCTCGACCGTGATCAGGCCGATGGTGTAGCCGTCGGCCGGCGACTGGGCGATGGCGCTGTGGCCGACGACGCCGGAACCGCCGGTGCGGTTCACCACGTTGACCGGCTGCTTCAGCTCCTTCTCGAGCAGCGTGCCGAGGATGCGCGCGGTGGCATCGGTGCCGCCACCCGCGCCCCAGGGCACGATCAGCGTGATCGGCCGATCGGGGTAGGCCGCGGCGGCGAAAGTCGAGACGGCGAGCGCGGCAAGCGCGGCGCAGGCGCGAGCGAGGAAGGTCATCGAGGAGTCTCCATCGAGCGCGGCGGCACCGCAGGTCGCGGGCCGGCCGCGTGGTTTGCAGCCACTCGCGGCGGTGGCGTCGCTTCCACGTTAGCCGTGGGCCCCAGGTGGGTCAAGAGGGCGAGTCCCGTGGCTATCGGCGGGCTTCCGGCGTCACGCCTCGGCATGTATCGTGCATCGTCGGCCACCCGCGCCGCGCCCCCGTCCAGGAGATGCCATGCCCAGCCCCTTCGCCAGAATCCTCCCGGCAGCCGCCGTCGCGGCGCTGCTCGCGTCCTGCGGCGCTCCGGGCGCCGGCCCCGTCGGTGGCAAGCCAGCGATCGACAACAGCGCGATCGGCCAGCCGGGGTTCCGCGAGCACAAGGCCACCTACGGCCTCGTGTACCGGCTGCCGAAGGATTCGACCGAGCTGCTCGATGCGCGCATCTCCGGCCCGCTGCGCGAGCGGCTGCTCGCCCTCGGCTTGCGCGCCGAGACCCAGACCTTCAACCTGCCGCATGTCACCGTGGTGCACATCCACAGCGCCGACCCGGGTACGCCGCAGAAGATGCTGAAGGCCCTGCCGAAGCTGCCTCCGGTGATCTCCTTCCAGTTCAAGGACTTCTACACCACCGAGGCGGCGAAGGACGCCGGCCGGCCGTGGTGGCTGGACCTGGGCATCGTTAAGGCCGGGCCGGGCTTCGAGAGCCTGATGGCCTACAACACCGTCGCCACCGCCGCGCTCGCGCCGCTGCGCGACGGGCCGCTGCCGCGCGTCACCGGGCCGGTGTACGAGAAGATGAGCGATGCCGGCAAGGCACTGGTGGCGAGCGTCGGCGTGAGCGGTGTCAACGTCGTGCGCGACGGCAAGGAGCAGCGTGCACACAACCCACACAACACGCTCGTCTACAGCATGACCCCGTTCGACGCGCGGATCCAGGCCGGCATGAAGGACTTGGCGGCGGAGTTCAACAAGGTGCTGCCCGAGGGCTTTCCGGCGACCTTCCGCGAGGTCTCGATCGTCGAGCTGGCGTTCGCCGGCAACGTGCTGCGCGAGTACTACCGCATCAACCTCGAAACAGGTGCCGCCGTCGACGTGGCCAATGGCCAGCCGGCGAGCGGCGGCTGGCAGTAAGCGGGGGGCCGGCATGGACACCGTTCGCCTCGGCCGCACCGGCCTGGAGATTTCCCGCCTCTGCCTGGGCTGCATGAGCTACGGCGAGCCCGAGCGCGGCAACCATCCGTGGACGATGGGCGAGGCAGCGAGCCGGCCGTTCCTGAAGAAGGCGCTCGACCTCGGCATCAACTTCTTCGACACCGCCAATGTCTATTCCGACGGCACCAGCGAGGAGATCGTGGGCAAGGCGCTGCTCGAATACGCCCGCCGCGACGAGGTGGTGATCGCGACCAAGGTGCACGGCCGGATGCACAAGGGGCTGAACGGCGCGGGCCTGTCGAGGAAGGCGATCTTCGCCGAGATCGACGCCAGCCTGAAGCGGCTCGGCACCGACCATGTCGACCTCTACCAGATCCACCGCTGGGACTACGGGGTGCCGATCGAGGAGACGCTGGAGGCGCTGAACGACGTGGTCCGCGCCGGCAAGGCGCTGCACATCGGCGCCTCCTCGATGCACGCCTGGCAGTTCGCCCGTGCCCTGGCGGTTTCCGAGCGGCACGGCTGGGCGCGCTTCCAGACCATGCAGAACTACGTGAACCTCCTCTATCGCGAGGAGGAGCGCGAGATGCTCCCCCTCTGCCGGGCCGAAGGCATCGGCGTCATTCCGTGGAGCCCGCTCGCCCGCGGCCGCCTGACCCGCGCCTGGGACACGAGCACCGCCCGCACCGAGACCGACGGCTTCGGCAAGACGCTCTATGCCCGGACCGCGGACGCCGACCGCAAGGTGGTCGAGGCGGTGGCCGCGGTCGCGGCCCGGCTCGGCCGGCCGCGCGCCCAGGTCGCGCTCGCCTGGGTGCTGCACAGGCCCGAGGTCTCGGCGCCGATCGTCGGCGCGACCAGGCTCGAGCAGCTCGACGACACCGTCGCCGCGCTCTCGCTCCAGCTGTCCCCGGCGGACATCGCCGAGCTGGAGGCGCCGTACGTGCCGCACGCGGTGATCGGCCACACCTGAGACGCGGCTTCGCGCCGCCGTCCTTCCCCTCGCGTCCGGCCCGGGCGCGGGAAAGTGAATACGTCACTCGCCTGCCGCGGCACCGATCACTCGGCAAGGCGGCGCTGCTTTCCTAAATTGGCGCTACCGACCGTATTGGATGTCGGAGCCGGAGAAGGTCTCCGGACGTCCTCCCCTTGTCCTCTGCAAGGAAGCGCCATGAGCCCGAAGCACACGTTCTCCCTCTCGATCCTCGCCGTCGCCCTGGCGGC
>DATCGH010000320.1:0-9885 GCA_036509055.1 Caldimonas sp. | reverse complement strand
CAGCTCGTCGGTCTCGGCTTCCAGGTGTCGGATGAGCCGATGTCGCAGGGCACGCCGTTCGCGAACGTGCTGCTCGTGGCCACGCTCGCCCCGCCACGGAGCGCATCGTGAGTCCGGCCCCGCTCGACCACGCCGGCATCGAGGCGCTGGTGCCGCATCGCGGCGCGATGTGCCTGCTCGAGCGCATGGTCGCCTGGGACGAGAACCGGATCGAATGCCTCGCCACCGACCATCGCGACCCGGCGCATCCCCTGCGCAGCCGCAGCGGCCTGATGGCCGGCACGGCGATCGAGTACGCCGCCCAGGCCGCGGCCCTGCACGGCGGCCTGATGGCCCAGGTGTCGGGCCGGGCGGCGTCTCCGGGCTACCTGGCGAGCGCCCGCGAGGTGCGTCTCGATGCCTGGCGGCTCGACGACCTGCCCACGGCCGAGAGCGATGCCCTCTGCATCGTCGCCGAGCGCCAGGCGGGCGATGCCGCGCGGCTGCTCTACGCCTTTCGCATCGAGCATGCGGGACGGGAGATCGCTTCCGGGCGCCTCGCCGTCGTCCTCGGCGTCGGCCAGCCGACATGAGCACCGAGCCCAGCCTCGTGCGGCGCGCCCTCGTCACCGGTGCCAGTGGCGGCATCGGCCAGGCGATCGCCGAGCGGCTGGCGCGCGACGGCGCGCACGTCGTCGTCCATGCCAACACCCGGCTCGAGGCCGCGGAGGCGATCGCCGGCCGGATCGTCGCCGACGGCGGCAGCGCCGAGGCGATCGCCTTCGACGTCACCGATCGCGCCGCGGCGCAAGCCGCCTGCGAGCGGCTGCTGGCGGCGGGTGCGATCCAGATCGTCGTCAACAACGCCGGCGTCCACGATGACGCCGCCTTCCCGGCGCTGCGCGAGACGCAATGGCAGCGCGTCATCGACGTCTCGCTCAACGGCTTCTTCAACGTCACCCAGCCGCTGGTGATGCCGATGATCCGCACCCGCTGGGGCCGGATCGTCAACCTCTCCTCGGTGGCGGCGATCGCCGGCAACCGCGGCCAGGTGAACTACGCCGCGGCCAAGGGCGCGCTCAACAGCGCCACCAAAGCGCTGGCGCTCGAGCTCGCCAGCCGCGGCATCACGGTCAACGCCGTCGCGCCCGGCCTGATCGCCGCGGGCATGGCGGCAGCGATCGACCCGGCCGTGATCGAGAGGATGGTGCCGATGAAGCGCGCCGGCAGTGCCGCCGAAGTGGCGGCGCTGGTCGCCTTCCTCGCCTCCGACGAGGCCGGCTACATCAGCGGCCAGGTCGTCTCGATCAACGGCGCGATGATCTAGCGCGCCGCTGGCGAGTGCTACTTGGTCGGGCCACCCTGGCCGGCGGGCACGAGTTCGCCCTTCTTCCTCGCTTCCTCGGTCTCGGCCTTGCGCTGCTCGCGCGTCTTGGTCGACTTGCGGTTGGCATCGGCCACGTCGGCCTTCTGGGTCGCACCGGCCGGCGCCAGCTGGCCGGCCTTGTTCGCGGCCGCAGTCTCGGCCTTGCGCTGGTCGCGTGTCACCGCCGAGCCGGCGGGAGCCGCCGATTTCGAGACCGGCGCCCCGCCTTGCCCGGCAGGGGTCAGCTGACCCGCCTTGTTCGCGGCCGCGGTCTCGGCCTTGCGCTGCTCGCGCGACACCGGGGCCGAGGCCGACGTCTGAGCGGCGGCCGACTGCCAAGCGAGTGTCGCCGCGGTCGCCAGCGTCGCCACGAGGATGAATTTGAAGGACATTGAAACTACCTGATCGGATGCGCGGGCATGCTGCCTCGCACCGCGAGTGTCGCCCCGGGGAAGGGGTCAGAACAAGCTGAACGAAGGTGCAGTTTTCGCTAAGCCGACGGACGGCCGAACGGCGGCCGGCCGGACAGCCGTCGGGCCAGGAGCGACGGCAGGCGAAGGAAAAATCCGGCCATGAGCCGCAGGTGCATCCAGGTGAGCAGGGTGTTGTCGCGGCCGTAGCGGAAATGGGAGACGCCGCCTTCCTCAGGCCGCAGGTACTTCACCGGCGCCGCGAGGTTGATCGGGCGGACGCCGCGCCAGGCGAGCCGCACCACCGCCTCGGTATCGAAGTCGAAGCGGCGCATCCAGCGCTGTCCGCGCATCACCTCGACCAGCGGCGTCACCGGGTAGACGCGAAAGCCGTAGAGCGAATCGTCGATGCCGGCGCCGAGCGTCTCGAGATCGGTCCACCAGTTCGAGATCCGCCGGCCGCGCACCCTGAGCAGCGGCGCCGAGGCGTCGAACACCGGCCGGCCGAGGACCATGGCGTCGGGAGCGGCGAGCGATTCGCGCATGAACGCCGGGATCAGATCGGCCGGATGCTGGCCGTCGGAGTCCATCGTCAAGGCATGGGTGAAGCCGGCCGCCTGCGCCGCCTCGAGGGCATGCAGCACCGCGGCGCCCTTGCCGGCATTGCGCGGCAGCACGTTCACGCGCAGGCCCGGATCGGCGGCGGCGAGCGAGCGCAGGCCCTCGGCGGTGCCGTCGTCGCTGCCGTCGACCACCACCCACACCGGAGACCACGCGGCGCGTGCCGCCGCGACGGTCGAGTACACGGTCGGTCCGGTGTTGTAGCTGGGGATGACGACCAGATGCGTGGCCGAGGCGCTCATCCGCCGAGTTCCTGGGCGAAGTACTGCTCCACCACGCGCAGCAGGCTGCGATGGTCGGCCTGCGGCTCGAACCGCCGGCCCAGGCGCACCCGGATCACGACCGGCGCCGGCGGCGGCCTGAGCAGCGGCCAGCCCTTGCGCAGGTACGGCGAATCGCTCTCGATGATCACCGTCTGGATCGGTACCTTTGCCAGCTGGGCGATCAAGGTCATGCCGGGCTTGAACGGGTTGATCGGCGGCCGGACCGTGCGCGTGCCCTCGGGGAACAGGACGAGCTGGCCGCCCTCCTTCAGGCACGCGACCGAGTCACGCACCATGCCGCGGCCGGAGTCGTTGCGGATGTACCCGGCCAGGCGCGCGCCGCCGCCGAGGAAGACATTGCGCACCAGCTCGGCCTTCATGACGCAGACGCCGCGCGGCAGCCGGGCCACCACCACCATCGCGTCGTACATCGCCGGATGGTTGGCGGCGACGATCAGCCCGCCCGGCTCGTCGCGCAGCGCGTCGAGGGCGCTCGAATCGAGCTCCATCATGCCGAGCCGTTCGGCCGTGGCCCAGCCCGAACGGTACATCCAGGAGATCACGCTGCGGCCGATCCGCTCGCGCCTGGCCCGCGGCCGCAGCAGCGACAGCAGCGGCGCGACCAAGGCCCAGACGAGCGACACCAGCCCGAGCTGGGCGATCACGAGCGCGAACAGCAGCCGATGACCGAGGCCGGGGGCCGGAAGCCGGTCCGCGGGGGTCAATCTTCCGCCACGACGCGCTGACTCGATGCCGCGAAGATCCATGACATGCCGAAGCCGGCGGTGAAGGCGTGGTCGCTGCGGACCAGGGGGCTGGGCGCGTAGGCCGCGCCGTGGAGATTGTCGTAGCGGACGAAGCCGCCGATGTAGAGGTTGCCGTAGCGGCGCGAGAGCGCGGCGATCGCCCGCCAGCCGGAATAGCCGCCCGGGGCGTCGTAGGCCGGCCGCTCCGGTGTCGAGAACTCCGGGTCCACGCCGTAGAAGTACTGATGCTGGCGCTGGTTGCCGAACAGCGGCCCGATCAGCGAGCCGAGCTTCCAGCCGCCGATGAATTCGCGCGCGTCGAGGTTGATGTTCGGCGAGAGCGTCAGGCCGGCGTTGTGCGGATGGCTCTCGAGGGTGATCGCCTGGCGCAACGGCATGCGGAACTCGACCTTCATCCGCTTGTCCGTGGACTGCCAGAGCTCGACGTTGAGGTTCGGGCCGATCTCGAAGGTGCCGGCGAGGTCCGGCATGCCCTGGCGGGCATCGTTGTGCTGGCTGCGCGTCGGCACCGACGCCGACAGGCTGATGTCGACCGTGACCCGCTTGCCGGCGAACAGGATCGCCCGCGCGCCGTCGCTGTCGGCGCGCAGCAGCTTGCCGCGGTAGGCGATGTAGGGCAGCGGCAGGAGGAAGAAGTTCGACTGGTCGGAGCCGCGGTAATCCGGAAAGCGCACACCGGCAGCGCCGATGCCCAGCTCCCACAGCGGCTTCTCGGTCAGGCCCGGGGGCGCTGCCGGGTCGCCGGGCTTGTAGACCGGGCCTTCGATCGACGGCCCCGGCAACGGCATCTCCTCGGCCTGCGCCGGCGCGGCGAGGCCCGCGGCCGAGAACAGGGCGGCGGCCACGAGACCGGCTCGGCGTGCCCGCCGGGGCACGCTCACGACGCCGGCACCTCGGCGTCTTTGATGTTGAAGCGGCGCCGTTTCCAGAACGCCAGGCTGCGCCCGAAATGGCCGAGCGACACCAGGTAGTACAGCGCCTTGAAGGCGAAGATCGAGGTCCAGATCGGCGTCTTGCCGTAGATGTCGCCAGCGAGGAGCGAGGTCAGCGCCTCCTTCACCCGGAACGGGTTCTGCGGCGCCATCAGGAACTCGCGCATCGTCGGGCTCGCGACGCGGAAGATGAACCACGAGAACTCGCGCGGCCCGTGCCGCATCTGCCGGTCGAAGCGGCGCCGCGCCGCCGCGGCCCGGCGCGGCCGGTCGAGCGTCGTCGCCACGACCTCGGCGCCGGCGAAGGCGCTGTGCATCGCCAGATAGACGCCCGAGGAGAACACCGGGTCGATGAAGGCATAGGCGTCGCCGAGCAGCAGATAGCGCTCGCCGCTCGAGACCCGGCTGCTGTAGGAGTAGTTGCCGGTGGCATGGACCTCGGAGACGAGCTCGGCCTCGGCCAGCCGCTCGGCCAGCGCCGGGCAGAGCGCGATCGTGTCGCTGAAGAACTCGGGCAGCGGCTTGCTCCGCGACTTGAGGTAGTACGGCCAGCAGACCACGCCGATGCTGGTGACGCCGTCGGCCAGCGGGATCTGCCAGAACCAGCCGTGGTCGAACCAGAAGATCGTGATGTTGCCTTCGAGCCGACCCTCGAGACGCCGGGCGCCGCGAAAATGGCCGTAGAGCGCCGAGCTGTTGTGCTTGGGATTCTTCTGCTTGCAGCCGAACTGGTTCGCGAGCAGGGTGTCGCGGCCGGTGGCGTCGACGACGAAGCGTGTCCGCCAGGTCTGCTTCGAGCCGCCATCGAGCTCGGCCTCGACGGTGGCGCCCTCGGCGTCGAACGCGACCTTTCGCACGCGGCAGCCTTCGAGGGCACGCGCGCCCTTCCTCGCGGCATTGCGAAACAGCAGCTCGTCGAGCTCGGAGCGACGCACCTGCCAGGCGTAGGGCATCGACTTGTCCCACGCCTCGGCGAAATCGATCATCGCCTGATGGTCGTGGTTGGGCGAGACGAACTCGGCGCCGTACTTGGTCATGCCGATGCGCTCGACCTCTTCGCGCACCCCGAGCCGGTCGAACAGGGCGACGTTGGCGGGCAGCAGCGACTCGCCGATGTGAAAGCGCGGATGGCGTCCCTTCTCGGCCAGGATCACGTCGCGGCCGCCTTCGGCCAGCAGGGCGGCGATGGTGGAGCCTGAAGGGCCGCCGCCGACCACGAGAACCTCGCAATCGAAAGCCGCCGGCGAGGCCGAAGCGGGCGCGAGGGTCGCAGGCGGCAGGGACATGGTTCGGTGGGATTCAGTGGCGGCCGCGGCCACCGTCCAGCCCAGGGTTGGATGAGGCGAATTCTATCGTCGGGGTCCATGGCATCCCGCGTGCCCCAAGGAGCCCGTGGCGGGCGTCTCAGCGCGGCGGCAGGGCTCTGAATTCGGGCAGCGCCTCGGCCGCGGCAGCGTGGGCGACGAGGGCCGGATGCGCGCCGGCAGCCACGACTTCGCTCAGCATCGACTGGGTGAACCCCCAGACCACGGCCGTGGTAACCGCGGCCTGCGTGATCGCTTCCCGCCCGGCTGCCAGCGGCGTTCGGACGAGCTCGGCCTCGAGCGTCGCCAGCGCCGCGCCGAGCTGGCCGCGCACCCGATCCAGCCACCACGCGTGCTGCTTCTCCAGCGGCCGCAGGGTGGTCTCGTAGACGATCTGCACCGCCTTCTCGCACCCGGCCAGCGCCAGGCCCGTCAGGCGCAGGTCGTGCTGCGCCGCGCGCCTGTCCTTGGGCACCAGGCTGGCCCGCGGCGCCGCCAGGCGCTCGGCGTAGTCGAGGATCAGGCCGGAATCCATCAGCACCTCGCCGTCGTCGCAGACCAGCGACGGCGCCTTGACCACCGGATTGATCGCCGCGAACGCGTCGAACTGACGAAAGACCGAGATCGAGCGGTGCTCGAACGGCAGGCCGAGCAGGCGAAGCGAGATCGCCGTCCGGCGCACGTACGGCGAGTCGAGCATGCCGATGAGCTGCATGGCGGCCTCCCGACTTCGACGAATGCGGCGGCGGGCGCGAAGCCTAGGCGGCGCCGGGGCTCGCGTCGTGCTCGATGCCGCCGGTCATCGGCACGATCACGTTGTAGAGGGCGCAGGCGATGACCGTCGTGATGTATATGACGATCAGGTAGAAGACCGGCAGGATGCAGGTGAGCCACATCGGCATGCCCTTCGTCTCGGCGCCGGCGAACGATCCCAGCAGGTAGATCGGCACCACGAAGATCAGCGAGGCGACCGCGGAAAGGACCGCGGCCACCTTGGCGTTCTGGTGCGGCGACAGGCGGGAAATCTGTTGCTTCATGGCAGGCGCCTCCCCCGCGCCGCTAGGAACTTTCGCGGCATCGGGCCGACCGGTCAAGGCTGCCGGGCCGCCGCAGCCGGCTCACTCGCCGAGGTAGGCCGCCCGCACCTTCGGATCGGCCAGCAGCTGCGCAGCCTCGCCCGTCATGGTGACTTCGCCGGAGTCCATGACGTAGCCGCGCTGGGCGAGCTGCAGGGCCCGGCTCGCGTTCTGCTCGACCAGAAGGATGGTCGTGCCTTGCTGGTGGATGTCGCTGACCACCTCGAAGATCTTGTCGACCATGATCGGCGAAAGCCCCATCGACGGCTCGTCCATCAGCAGCACCTTCGGCCGCGCCATCAGCGCCCGGCCCATCGCCAGCATCTGCTGCTCGCCGCCGCTCATCGTGCCGGCGAGCTGGTTGCGGCGCTCCTTCAGCCGGGGAAAGATGCCGAACACGCGCTCGACGTCGGCAGCGATGTCCTTGACGTCGTTGCGCACGAAAGCGCCCATCTGCAGGTTCTCGGTGATCGTCATGCGCGAGAACACGCCGCGCCCTTCCGGAACCATCACCAGGCCCTGCTCGACCAGCAGCCACGGCCCCTGGCCGCGCGTGCTCTTGCCCATGAACTCGATGTCGCCGCCGGCCGCCGGCTGGGTGCCGGTGATCGCCTTCAGCGTCGTTGTCTTGCCGGCGCCGTTGGCACCGATCAGGCTGACGAGCTCGCCCTCGCGGACCTCGAACGACACGCCCTTCACCGCCTGGATGCCGCCGTAGGCGACGCGCAGATTGCTGACGCGGAGCAAGACCTTCCCGGTGGATGACATCGACGTTCCCCGGTCCCGACTAATGCACCGCGTGGCCGGCGCCGAGATAGGCCTCGATCACCTTCTCGTTGCGCTGCACCTCGGCCGGCGTGCCCTCGGCGATCTGCTTGCCGTAGTCGAGCACGGTCACCCGGTCGCACAGGCCCATGACCAGCTTGACGTCGTGCTCGATCAGGAGGATGGTCCGGCCGTCGCGGCGGATCCGGTCGATCAGCTCGCGCAGCGTCACCTTCTCGGTCGTGTTCATGCCGGCCGCGGGCTCGTCGAGGGCGATCAGCTTGGGGTCGGTCGCCAGGGCGCGGGCCACCTCGAGCCGGCGCTGGTCGCCATAGCTGAGGGTGCGCGCCTTGTATTCGGCGAAGCCGCCGATGCCGACGTAGTCGAGCAGCTCCTGCGCCCGCGCGGCGATCGCTGCTTCCTCGGCCTTGAACGCGGGGGTGCGAAACACCGCGCCGATCAGGCCGGAATGGGTGCGCACGTGCCGGCCGACCATGACGTTCTCCAGCGCGGTCATGTCGGAGAACAGACGGATGTTCTGGAACGTGCGGGCGATGCCCGACTTCGCGACCTCATGCACCGCGCTCGGCTTGTAGGGCTTGCCGCCGAGCTCGAAGCTGCCCGCGTCGGGCGTGTAGAGGCCCGTGAGGACGTTGAAGAACGTCGTCTTTCCGGCCCCGTTCGGGCCGATCAGGCCGTAGATCTGGCCGCGCTCGATCGTGATGCCGACATCCGAGAGCGCCTGCAGGCCGCCGAAGCGCTTGGAGACGCCGCCGACCTTGAGGACGATCTCGCGTTCAGACATGCCGGGTTCCGCTCGGATGCGATTCGTTGGTGGCCTCGCTCACGTTCGGCCCGACCGGCTGCGGCACCGACGGATCGTCGCGGGTCTTCAGCGGCGCCGCCGTCGGCGCCAGCTTGCCGTGTTCGGGCGAAGGCCACAGGCCGCGCGGCCGCGCCAGCATGATGCCGATCATGGCGAGGGCGATCAGCAACTGGCGCAGGATCGAGGCGTCGAGCCGGCCATCGGTCGCAGCCTGGAGCGGCCCGGCGACGTAGCGCAGCACCTCGGGCAAGGCGGCCAGCAGCAGCGCGCCGACGATCACCCCCGGCAGGTGGCCGATGCCGCCGAGCACGACCATGGCGACGATCATCACCGACTCGGGCAGGCTGAACGATTCGGGCGAGATGAAGCCCTGGAAGCTTGCGAACATCGTTCCCGAGACGCCGCCGAAGGTGGCGCCCATGCCGAAGGCCAGCAGCTTCAGGTTGCGGGTGTTGATGCCCATCGCCTTGGCGGCGATCTCGTCCTCGCGGATCGCCATCCAGGCGCGGCCGATGCGGCTGCGCTCGAGGCGATAGCAGATGATCACCGCCAGCACCACCAGGATCAGGAACAGGAAGTAGTAGTTGGTGACCTTCGGCCACTCCAGGCCGAACCAGTGCCCGGTCCTGCCGAGAGGGTGTTCGAAGATCGTGATCTCGTCGATGCCGGTGATGCCTTTCGGGCCGTTGGTGATGTTGACCGGCGCGTCGAGGTTGTTGAGGAACACGCGCACGATCTCGCCGAAGCCGAGGGTGACGATCGCCAGGTAGTCGCCGCGCAGCTTCAGCGTCGGCGCCCCGAGCAGCACGCCGAAGAAGCCGGCCACCGCCGCGCCGAGCGGGATCAGCACCCACCAGGGCACGTGCAGGCCGTTCGGGAAGGCGGCGGCGATCGCCGGGAAGGCGTCGGTCAGCTGCGGCGAGGCGAGCAGGCCCAGCATGTAGGCGCCGACCGCATAGAAGGCGACGTAGCCGAGGTCGAGCAGGCCGGCATAGCCGACAACGACGTTGAGTCCGAGCGCGAGCAGCACGTAGAGCAGCGCGATGTCGATGATGCGGACCCAGGCGTTGCCCGCCATCTGCACCACGAACGGCAGGGCGAACAGGAGGATCGCGCCGATGATCCAGGCGGCGAGCTGGTTGCGCTTGGCGAGATCGATCATGCTCGGTCCGCGACGCGCTCGCCGAGCAGGCCCTGCGGCCGGAGCGTCAGCACGAGGATGAGGACGACGAAGGCAAAGATGTCCTGGTAGTGGCTGCCGAGGACGCCGCCGGTGAAATCGCCGATGTAGCCGGCGCCGAGCGACTCGATCAAGCCGAGCAGCACCCCGCCCACCATCGCCCCGGCAAGGTTGCCGATGCCGCCGAACACCGCCGCGGTAAAGGCCTTCAGCCCCGGCAGGAAGCCCATGGTGTGCTGCACCGAGCCGTAGTTGGCCGCGTACATCACGCCGGCGAGCGCGGCGAGCGCGGCACCGATGACGAAGGTGGCCGAGATCACCGTGTCGGGCCGCACGCCCATGAGCGCGGCGACCCGCGGGTTCTCGGCCGTGGCGCGCATCGCCCGGCCGAGCTTG
>DATCGH010000319.1:0-6459 GCA_036509055.1 Caldimonas sp. | reverse complement strand
CGAAACATACCGACCCCAACCCCTGACGAGGAGGCTCCATGACAACCACCCTTCGCCGCCGCGAGCTGCTGCTCGCCGCCATCGCCGCCGCCGGCACCGGCAGCGCCTACGCCCAGGCCGACGCGCCGGTGCGGATCGGTTTCTCGATGGCCCGCACCGGCATCATGGCCGTCGCAACGCCGCCGCAGCAGACCACCTACGACCTGTGGCGGGAGCAGGTCAATGCCGCGGGCGGCCTCGATGTCGGCGGCAAGAAGCGCCAGGTCGAGTTCGTCAGCTACGACGACCAGTCCAATCCCGGGCAGGCGGTGCGCATCTACGAGAAGCTGATCACCGACGACAAGGTCGATCTCCTGCTCGCGCCCTGGGGCACGCCGTTCCACATCGCCATCGCGCCGGTGCTCGAGAAGTACAAGTTCCCGGTGGTCGGCAACACCGCCGCGTCGGTCGCGCTGCGCCAGATCAAGCCGGGCTACCTGTGGTTTCCGACCTCGGCGATTCCCGACCGCATCGGCGTCGAGCTGACGGCGATGATGAAGGCGGCCAACGTCAAGTCGGCGGCGATCGTCTCCAACGTCCTGCCGTTCTCCAAGGAGATCAAGAACTACCTCGAGCCGGAGCTGAAGAAGGCGGGCATCGAGCTGAAGCACACGTCGGAGTACCCGCCTGACGTCAAGGACATGACCGCGACGCTGACCCAGGTGAAGCAGGCCAACGTCGATGCGGTGATCGCCCTCGCCTACCCCGGCGACGCCATCCTCTACGCCAAGCAGGCCAAGGAGCTGGGCCTGAACGCGCCGTTCCAGTTCATCGCCATCGGCCCGACCGCCGCGTTCTTCGCCAAGGCCGTGGGCGCTTCCTCGGCCGAGGGCGTGGTGACGATCGCCCACTGGACGCCGCGCCCCGACTGGAAGGGATCGCAGGCGTTCTACGACGCCTATGCCAAGAAGTACGGCGAGGCGCCGGACTACCTCGATGCGGCGCTGCCGTGGATGTCGCTCGAGATCCTGCAGAGCGCGGTGGCACGCGCCGGGCTCGACAAGGAGAAGATCCGCGAGATCGTTTCCAAGGACACCTTCGAGACGATCAATGGCAAGGTCCGCTTCGAAGGCGTGCAGAACGTGATCACGCCGACCGCCTTCGTGCAGATGCAGAAGGGCAAGCTGCAGCTCGTCTGGCCGAAGTCGATCGCCACTGGCGCGTACGAGCCGAAGAAGGGCTGGTGATAGCGAGCAGCCGGCAAGCCCATGGCGGCTATCGTTGACACGCTGCTGTCCGGCCAGCTCCTGTTCGCGGCCCTGGTAACGGGGTCGCTCTACGCCCTCGTCGCTCTCGGGCTGAACCTCGTCTACGGCACGCTTCGCATGCTCAACGTCGCCCACGGCGACGTCGTCATGCTCGGCGCCTACGGCGCGTACTGGGCGTTCACGGTCGCCGGCGTGTCGCCGATCGTCGCCGCCCCGGGCGTCGCCGCGGTCGGCGCGGTGGCCGGGCTCGCCGTCCACCGCGGTCTGGTGCGACGCCTCTTCGCCACCGCCGGTGCCGGATCGACCCGGCTCGAGGGCAACTCGCTGCTGCTGTTCTTCGGCCTCTCGATCATCCTGCAGAACGCCGCCGCGCTCGCGTTCACGCCGAACGCCCGTGGCCTGGCGTACTGGACCGAGGTCTACCACCTCGGCAACGTGGCGATGACCGGCAACCGGATCGCGGCGCTCGTCATCGCCGGCGGGACCTGCATCGCCGTCGCGGCGCTGCTCGGCCGGAGCCTTCTCGGCCTGTCGATGCGCGCCGTGATCGAGAAGCGCGAGGCCGCGACCATCGTCGGCATCGACGTCGACCGGGTGCAAGCGATCAGCTTCGCCCTCGGCTTCGCGACCGCGGCGCTGGCCGGCGCGCTGGTCTCGATGCTCGAGCAGATCTCGCCCTTCACCGGCTTTCCGTTCACGATCGCCGCCTTCATCGTCATCATCCTCGGCGGCCTCGGCAACCTCTTCGCCGGTCTCGGCGCCGCGCTCCTGCTCGGCGCGCTCGAGACCTACGGCGTCGCCCTGAGCTCGGCGAACATGCGCTCGGTGCTGCTCTACGGCGCCTTCGTCGCCGCCTTGCTGCTGTTCCCCAAGGGCCTGTTCGCGCGCAGGGCGAGGGCCGCGTGAGCGTCGTGTCGGCGCGAGCGACGCGCGCCTGGGCGGGCGCCGGCCTCCTCGCTGCGGCGGCATTGGCGGCGCTGCCTTTCTTCGCCAACCCCTACCTGGTCGCGACCGGGCTGACGCTGCTCATGTGGCTGGCGCTCACCCAGAGCTGGTGCCTGCTCTCGAAGCTGACCGGCTACGTCTCGCTCGGCCACGTCGTGTTCTACGGCCTGGGCGCCTACCTCGTGGTCGTCACCTGGCAGAGCTGGCCGCTGCCGCTGGCGATCGCCGCCGCCGGCGCGCTGGCGGCGCTGTTCGCGGCGCTGATCGGCCTGCCCGTGCTGCGCGTGCGCGGGCCCTACTTCGTGATCCTCACCTTCGGCATCGCCGAGCTGGTGAAGTACAGCATCCTCGCCGCCGAGGCGGCGAGCGGCACCGCGAGCCGGATCCTGTTCGGCGCGCCCGACCTGATCGTCATCTACTTCGCCATGTTCGCGCTTGCCGCCGCGGCGACGCTGCTGCTGGTGGTCGTTGGCCGCTCGCGCTTCGGCCACGGCCTGCGCTCGCTGCGCGAGAACGAGGAAGCCGCCGAGACGCTCGGCGTGCCGGTGGTCCGCTACAAGCTGCTCGCCTTCGTGCTCTCGGCGGCGATCCCCGGGATGGTCGGCGCGGTCATGGCGCTGCGCTCCACCTATTTCGTGGTCGGCCAGGTATTCGATCCGATGATCTCGGTCACCGTCATCGCCATGGCGCTCCTCGGCGGCGGCGACGACACCCGCGGGCCGATCCTCGGCACGCTGTTCCTCTTCATCGTCTCCGAGGTGCTATGGATCCGCGCGCCGCTGGCCTACATGCTGATCCTCGGCGCCGTGCTCGCCGGCTTCGTGCTGGTGGCGCCGGGCGGCATCCTCGGCTTCCTCGACGGTCGCCGCGCCCGCGGCGCGGGCGGCGCATGAGCAGCGCCGACAGCGCGCCGCTGCTCGAGGTCCGCGACCTCGGCAAGCGTTTCGGCGGCCTGACCGCGCTGTCCGGCGTTTCGTTCTCGGTCGCCGCCGGCGAGACGGTCGGCATCATGGGCGCGAACGGTGCCGGCAAGACGACCCTTTTCAGCCTGGTCGCCGGCAATGCACGGCCGAGCGCAGGCACCATCGCCTTCGCCGGCGGCCGCATCGACGGCCTTTCACCGGACCGCATCTGCCGCCTCGGCATCGCCCGCACCTTCCAGATCGTCAAGCCCTTCCCCGGCCTCACCGTGCTCGAGAACCTGCGCACGGCGGCGATGTTCGGCCGCGCCGGCCTGCACGACCGGCGCGAGGCCGACGCCGCGGCGATGGCGGTGCTCGAGGAGGTCGGCATGGCCGCGCTCGCATCGGCGCCGGCGGCAACGCTCACCCTCGCCGGGCAGAAGCGCCTCGAGGTCGCGCGCGCCATCGCCACCGGCGCCCGCCTCGTCCTCCTCGACGAGGTGATGGCCGGCCTGACCGCGACCGAGGTGGCGCAGATGCTCGACACCCTGCGCCGGGTGCGCGATGCGCGCGGGCTGACCCTGATCGTCATCGAGCACGTGATGCAGGCGCTGATGAAGCTCTGCGCCCGCATCGTCGTCCTGCACCACGGCGAGCGCATCGCCGAGGGCACGCCGGAGGCGATCGGCAACGACCCGCGCGTGCTCTCCGTCTACTTCGGAACGGCGGCATGAGGGGCCCCTCCCGGCCGCTCCGAGGGGGCCGCTCAGTCCCGCCCGGGACCGCGCGCAGCCCGTGGGTACGCCGATGACCGAGCCGCTGCTTCGCATCGAGTCGCTCGCCGGCGGCTATGGCGCGACCCGCATCCTCCACGGCCTCGATCTCTCGGTCGGCAGCGACGGCGTCACCGCCCTGCTCGGCGCCAACGGCGCCGGCAAGACGACGCTGATGAAGACCCTGGCCGGCGTGCTGCCCGCGAGCAGCGGGCGCATCTTCTTCCGCGGCGAAGAGATCACCGGTCGCAACGCCGCCGAGCGGGTGCTCGCCGGGATCGTGCTCGTGCCCGAGGGCCGGCTCGTCTTTCCCGACCTGAGCGTGCACGAGAACCTGCGCCTGGGCGCCGTCAACCGGCGCGCCCGCGCCGGCTGGCGCGGCGCGCTCGAGGAGGTGCATGCGATCTTCCCGAAGCTGCTCGAACGCCGCCACCAGGCCGCGGCCACGCTCTCGGGCGGCGAGCAGCAGATGCTGGCGATCGGCCGCGGCCTGATGGCACGCCCTTCGCTGATGCTGCTCGACGAGCCGACGCTCGGCCTCGCCCCGGTGGTGGCGCTGCACATGTTCGAGCTGATCCGCACACTCGCCGCGTCGATCACGCTGCTGGTCGCCGAGCAGGACGTGCGGCGCACGCTCGACGTCGCGCGCCGCGCCTACGTGATCGAGAACGGCCGTGTCGCTCTCGAGGGCGACGCCGGCGAACTGGCGGAAGATCCGAAGATCCGCCAGGCCTACCTTGGCCTCTGAACGACCGCCATGCGCTTTTATCGCCTTCCCGGAACCCCCTCGCTCGCCTTCGACCTCGCCGGCGATGGCAACGGCGAGTTCGTGCTCTTCATGCACGGCATCGGCGGCAACCGCAGCAACTGGCGCACGCAGCTTCCGGCGTTCGCCGAGCGCTTCTCCTGCGCCGCCTGGGACGCGCGCGGCTACGGCGACAGCGACGACTACGAGGGCCCGCTCGCCTTCGACGATTTCGTCGCCGACGTGCTGCGCGTGCTCGACCATTTCGGCGTCGCCAAGGGCCACCTGCTCGGCCTCTCGATGGGCGGGCGCATCGCCATGCGCACGGCGCTGCTCCATCCCGAACGGGTGGCGACGCTGACCCTGGTCGACACCCACGAGGGCTTCGCCGCCTTCAGCGCCGAGCAGCGCCAGGCATTCGTCGACAGCCGCCGCGCGCCGCTGCTCGCCGGCAAGGAGCCGGCCGACATCGCCGAGCCGGTGGCGCGCTCGCTGATCGGCCCGCATGCCGCGCCCGAACATCTCGAGGAGCTGCGGCGAAGCATCGCGGCGCTGCACAAGGGCTCGTACATCAAGTCGCTCGAAGCCACGGTGGCGCAGGTCGACCTCGGCGACATCACCGCCATCCGCGCGCCGGCGCACTTCATCGTCGGCGCCGAGGATCCGCTCACGCCGCCGGCGATGCACCACGAGATGGCCGCGAAGCTCGGCGGCGCGCCGGTGAGCGTGCTGCCGCGCGCCGGGCACCTGAGCAACATCGAGAACCCGCGTGCATTCAACCAGACAGCGTTGGCATGGCTGGCCGGCCTGCCCGGCCTCGGCCGCGCGCCGTCCAGGAACTTCGCGTCCGATCGCTAAACCGCCGGCGGAGGGCGCTGGCCCGACCTGTGCTGACGAATGCCGGACCGCCTCCAGTGCCCTACCTACAATCGCGGGCGCTCGTTCGCCGCGTTCACCGACTTCCGTTGAAAGGTCTCGCCATGCACCTGCCCTTCGCGCCTGCCGCCCTCGCGACGCTCGCCGTCGCCACGAGCCTGACGCTCGCGACGACACCTGCTCTCGCCGCCGACAAGGTCAAGGTCGGTTTCGTCAGCACCCTCTCCGGCCCCTCGGCGGCCCTCGGCGTCGACATCCGCGACGCCTTCCTGCTCGCGGTCAAGCTCAACGGCGGCAAGCTCGGCGGCCTGCCGGCGGAGGTGATCGTCAGCGACGACCAGTTCAAGCCCGACGTCGCCAAGGGCCTGTTCGAGAAGAACATCAAGCGCGACAAGGTCGACTTCATGACCGGCGTGGTGTTCTCCAACATCATGCTGGCGGCGCTGCCCGAAGCGCTCGACAGCGACACCATCTACCTCAGCCCGAACGCCGCGCCCTCGTCGATGGCGGGCAAGGACTGCAACAAGAACTTCTTCGCCGTCGCCTGGCCGAACGACGCGTACCACGAGGCCGCCGGCCAGTTCGCCACCCAGCGCGGCATGAAGAGCGTCTACCTGATCGCGCCCAACTACCAGGCGGGCAAGGATTCGCTCTCCGGCTTCAAGCGCACCTTCAAGGGCCAGGTCCTCGGCGAGAACTACACCAAGCTCGGCCAGCTCGACTACGCCGCCGAGCTCGCCGAGGTCCGCGCCGCCAAGCCGCAGGTGCTCTATGTCTTCCTGCCCGGTGGCATGGGCATCAACTTCATCAAGCAGTTCGTCGGCGCCGGGCTCGGCAAGGACATCACGCTGCTGCTGCCCGGCTTTTCCGCCGACCAGGACGTGATCGGCCCGGTGGGCGGGGCGATGTCCGGCCTCTTCAACACCGCCCACTGGTCGCCCGACTTCAGCAATGCCGCCAACCAGAAGTTC
>DATCGH010000318.1:0-5063 GCA_036509055.1 Caldimonas sp. | reverse complement strand
CTTGACGACGTGCCAGAGGTTGCCCTGATTGTCGCCGTTCACCTCGCCGGGCTTCTTGTCGAAGTTGTGAAGATAGAGTGGGTGGCCCTTGTAGGCCCACTGCGTCGACCCGTTGTCGCGGGTGATGATGCTGAAGTCCGGCGCCACCGTGGCCGGCGCCAGATGGCCGGACAGGCGTTGCTGCAGACGCGCTTGCCGCTGCCGGGGACGTCCCGGTCGAAGACGTAGAGCGTCATCCCGGCGCTGTCCAAGAGCCTGCCGCCGGCCATCCTGGCCGGAGGCTCGGCGTGAGCGCTGGTGGCAAACGCGGCAGCCAGGGAAACGACAAGTGCGGCGGCGAAGCGCTTGTTCATTCGCGTCGCCCTGCGAGAAGATCAGCGAAGCGCGAAAGCCTGGCGGCGAGCCTCGCGCTCGTGGGCCTTGGTCGCGCGCAGGTCGGCGACGGCACCGGCCAGGGCCATGCCTGTGGCCTCGTCCAGCAACGCCGTCGCTCGGGCCGCCTCGGCCTCGCCGCGCACATAGGCCCGGCCGAACCCGTCGCGGCTGAGGAAGCCGGCGTCCACCAGCCAGCGGCGCAATTCGACGTGGTCGGTGCGCAGCATCGCGCCGGGTCCTTTCAGCCATCTCTGAAGCATTCCGTTCACGTCCGCCTCGCGATGCGCCCGGCCCGGCTCGATCGCGGCGGCAGCCAGCGCCAGCACCAGCGCCCGATCGCCCTCGGCGAGCAGGCCGAGCGAGATCCCGTCCTTGACGACGAGCGCGGCGAGGCGGGGCGGCAGCTTCATCGCCCCAGGTTCTACGCCTTGCGGCGCACCTTGTCGATCAGTGCGTCGGCGACGGCAAGCGACTGCGGGGCGCCGTTCGCCTGCGAGGGCGAGGTCAGGTAGCGGCCGTGGATCGTCAGCGCCGGAACGGCCTCGATCTTGTAGTCGGCCTGCAGCTTCTTCGCCTTGGTCACCGCCGTGGCGACCGAGAACGACTTGAACGCGGCCAGGAACTTGGCGCTGTCGCCGCCGTTCTTGGCGACGAGCGCGGCGATGTCCTCCGGCTTGTCGAGGCGCTGCCGCTCGACGTGCACGGCGGCGAACACCTTCGGCTGCATCTGGTCCACCAGGCCCATGGCCTCGAGCGCGTAGTAGGTGCGCTGGAAGTTGTCGGCGTTGAAGAGGAAGTTCACCGGCACCCGCCGAAATGCCACGTCGGCCGGCAGGCTGCGCGCCCAGGGGCCGACCATCGGCTCGAAGGCGTTGCAATGCGGGCAGGCGTAGGTGAAGAACTCGCAGACCTCGATCTTGGTCGCGTTGGCCGGCGGCTGCGGCGGCTGGATCAGGCTGTAGTCCCGGCCCTCGACCGGCGCCTGGGCACGCACGGCGCCGGTGGCGAGGAGCAGCGAGGCGCCGGCGCCGGAGGCGAGGAGGGCGGAGGAGAAGTCGCGTCGGTTCATGAGGGCGGTGGGTGAGTGGTCGGGAGGAGAGAGCGGCGAAGGGTGCCGGAGTTCAACGTGCGGCGCCATCCGGCCGCCGACAGGAGGGCATTCTCCCCGGGCGGACGCCGGGCCGGGGGCGCGGTCTCACGGTGGCAGCACTTTGATCCGGATCGACGCCACGGCGTGGCCGCGCTCGCGCAGCCGCTCCTCGAAGCGTGGCACCAGTTGGCGCAGCTTGGCGGCGACCGCGGCATTGGCGCCGAGCAGCGACCAGCCGGTCTCGTCGAGCGGACCGGCGCGCACGCTCGCGGCCAGCGCCACCGGCAGGAGCGGCAGGATGGCCGCGAACATGGCGTTCGACTCGCGCAGCCGGCCGACCAGCCGGGAGAGCGGCTGGCTGGCGCGCATCGCCTCGGCCACGGGCAGGGCGGCGGCGGGCGGGGGGGCGTGTCGGCGAGTCACCCGAAAAGTCTAGCCTGCGGGGTCGAATGTTAAAATTCGCCTTTCTGCGCGCGCTGCCGCGCCCTGCAACCCCCTTGCATTCGCGGCCGTCGGCCGCAGTTCCGGCGAGCCCTTGTCCCTCGCGGCAAGGCCCCCGGGGCTGCTTCATGACCGGGCGCGCCCCTCATCTCGAATTCGCACACGCATGTTGCCCAAGCTTCTCACCTCGATCTTCGGCAGCCGCAACGACCGGCTGCTCAAGCAGTACCGGCAAGTCGTGCAGAAGGTCAACGCCCTGGAGTCGGGCTTCTCGGCGCTGAGCGACGAGGCGCTGCGCAACAAGACCTTCGAGTTCCGCCAGCGGGTCGCCGGCGGCGAAACCCTCGACGCGATCCTGCCCGAGGCCTTCGCCGCGGTGCGCGAGGCGAGCAAGCGCACCCTGAAGATGCGCCACTTCGACGTCCAGCTGATCGGCGGCATGGCGCTCAACGACGGCAAGATCGCCGAGATGCGCACCGGCGAGGGCAAGACGCTGATGGCGACCCTTCCGGTCTACCTCAACTCGCTCACCGGCAAGGGCGTGCACCTGGTCACGGTCAACGACTACCTGGCCCGGCGCGACGCCGAGTGGATGGGGCGGCTCTACAACTTCATGGGCCTCAGCGTCGGCGTCAACACGCCGCAGATGTCGCGTGAGGGCAAGCAGGCCGCCTACGCCGCCGACGTGACTTACGGCACGAACAACGAGTTCGGCTTCGACTACCTGCGCGACAACATGGTCCAGGACATCGGCGACCGGGTCGCCCGCGGCCTGGCCTACGCGATCGTCGACGAGGTCGACTCGATCCTGATCGACGAGGCGCGCACGCCGCTCATCATCAGCGGCCAGGCCGAAGACCACACCGACATGTACGTCCGCATCAACGCGGTCGTGCCGAGCCTCAAGAAGCAGATCGGCGAGCTCGACCTGCGCACCGGCGAGGGCGTGATCGAGCCCGGCGACTTCACCGTCGACGAGAAGACGCACCAGGTCTTCCTCACCGAGGAAGGGCACGAGAACGCCGAGCGGCTGCTGCGCGAGGCGGGCCTGCTGGTCGAGGGCGCGAGCCTGTACGACCCGGCCAACATCACCCTGATGCACCACGTCTACGCCGCCCTGCGCGCGAAGCACCTCTACCACCGCGACCAGCACTACGTGGTGCAAAAGGGCGAGGACGGCACGCCCGAGGTGGTGATCGTCGACGAGTTCACCGGCCGCCTGATGACCGGCCGGCGCTGGAGCGACGGCCTGCACCAGGCGGTGGAAGCCAAGGAAGGCGTGCCGATCCAGAGCGAGAACCAGACGCTCGCCTCGATCACCTTCCAGAACTACTTCCGCATGTACGGCAAGCTCTCCGGCATGACCGGCACGGCCGACACCGAGGCCTACGAGTTCCAGGAGATCTACGGCCTCGAGACGGTGGTGATCCCGCCGAACCTGCCGACCATCCGCAAGGACGAGCTCGACCTGGTCTACAAGACCAGCCGCGAGAAGTTCGACGCCGTCACCGAGGACATCCGCGACTGCCACACGCGCGGCCAGCCGGTGCTCGTCGGCACCACCTCGATCGAGAACTCGGAGCTGGTCTCCGGCCTGCTGCAAAAGGCCAAGCTGCCGCATGCGGTGCTCAACGCCAAGCAGCACGCGCGCGAGGCCGAGATCGTTGCCCAGGCCGGACGGCCGGGCGTGATCACGATCGCCACCAACATGGCCGGCCGGGGCACCGACATCGTCCTCGGCGGCAACGTCGAGAACCAGATCAAGATCATCGACGCCGACGAGGCCATTCCCGAGGAAGAAAAGCAGGCGCGGGCGCAGAAGCTCAAGGACGAGTGGCAGAGCCTGCACGACGCCGTCAAGGCGCAGGGCGGCTTGCGCATCATCGCCACCGAGCGGCACGAGTCGCGACGGATCGACAACCAGTTGCGCGGCCGCTCCGGCCGCCAGGGCGACCCGGGGTCCTCGCGCTTCTATCTCTCGCTCGACGACTCGCTGATGCGCATCTTCGCCGGCGACCGCGTCCGGGCGATCATGGACCGCCTGAAGATGCCCGACGGCGAGGCGATCGAGGCCGGCATCGTCACCCGCTCGATCGAGGGCGCCCAGCGCAAGGTCGAGGCGCGCAACTTCGACATCAGAAAGCAGCTGCTCGAGTACGACGACGTCGCCAACGACCAGCGCAAGGTGATCTACCAGCAGCGCAACGACATCCTCGAGGCCCAGACGCTTGCCGCGCAGATCGCCAGCCTGCGCGCCGGCACGATGGACGACGTGGTCCGCACCTACGTGGCGGCCGACAGCGTCGAGGAGCAGTGGGACCTGCCCGGCCTGGAGAAGACGCTGCGCGAGGAATGGCAGCTCGACGTCGACCTCAAGGCCGAAGTCGAGAAGAGCGACGCGATCACCGACGAGGACATCGTCGACAAGGTCAAGAAGGCGGCCGACGATTCCTTCCAGGTCAAGATCGACCGCGTCGGCATCGAGCAGTTCACGCCCTTCATGCGCATGATCCTGCTGCAGTCGATCGACCAGCACTGGCGCGAGCACCTGGCCGCGCTCGACTACCTGCGCCAGGGCATTCACCTGCGCGGCTACGCGCAGAAGAACCCGAAGCAGGAGTACAAGCGCGAGGCCTTCGAGCTGTTCTCGCAGCTGCTCGACGTGGTGAAGATGGACGTCACCCGCGTCCTGATGTCGGTGCGCATCCAGTCCGAGGAAGAGGCGGCGCGCGCCGCCGAGGCGATCGAGGAGCGGGCCGAGCACATCAGCAACGTCACCTACACCCATCCCAACGACGACGGCAGCGTCTCGCAGGAGCCGGAGCTCGCCACCGCCGGCGCGGCAGCCCCTGCCGCCGGCCGCAGTGCGGTCCGCAGCGCCGGCCGCGCCGGGTCGGGAGTGGGTGCCGAGCTCGCGCTCGGGGCGATTGCCGCCGGCATGGCGGGCACGCGCGTCGTCTCCGACACGCCCAAGGTCGGCCGCAACGATCCATGCCCCTGCGGCAGCGGCAAGAAGTACAAGCTGTGCCACGGGAAGCTGGTGTAGGTCGTCCGCAACCGGCGGCTCGCAAGGCCGCGGCGCCGGCGGTGCGCAACGTCCGCATCGACAGCGGCTCCGAAGGGCAGCGGCTCGACAACTTCCTCGCCAAGATCCTGA
>DATCGH010000317.1:0-3469 GCA_036509055.1 Caldimonas sp. | reverse complement strand
TCGATCGACGGTCCTTCCTCGTCGCTGGTGATCAGCAGCGCCACGCCGCCGCGATGCGTCGGCCGGGCAGCGGCGAATTCCTCGGCAGCCACGACCATGGCCGCGATCGAGCTCTTCATGTCGGCCGCGCCGCGGCCGTAGAGCTTGCCGCCGCGGTGCGTCGGCACGAAGGGGTCGCTGCCCCATGCGGCGAGCGGCCCGGTCGGGACGACGTCGGTGTGGCCGGCGAAGACAAGGAGCTTGCCGGCCGGATCAGAACCCGGTCGATGCGCCCAGAGGTTGCTGACCCGTTTGCCCTCCGGGCCGAAGGGCAGGGCGGTGCAGTCGAATCCGCTGGCGCGCAGGCGCTCGGCGATCAGCGTCTGGCAGCCGGCGTCGTCGGGCGTGACCGAGGGCAGCGCGATCAGCTGCTCGGCCAGGCGGAGCGTCGCCGACACGGCCGTCAGAAGCGTCGCAGGTTGGGCGAAAGGCCGGCGACCTCTTCCGGACGCACGTCGATCGTGATCTCGGTGAAGCTCGGCTGGTCGTCGTTCTCTTCTTTCTTCGGCACGATCCGCGAGACCGGCGTCATGTCGTTCTGCATCCGCCACATCAGGTTGGTCGGCGAATCGGCGTAGGCCAGGCCTTCGTCGCGGGTGATCAGGTTGCTGTTGATCATGCGCGCGAGGTCCTGCTCGAAGCTCTGCGAGCCTTCGGCCATCGACTTCTCCATCGCCTCCTTGACGCCGCTGAAGTCGCCGCGCTCGATCAGCTCCTGGATCAGCTTGGTGTTGAGCAGCACCTCGACGGCCGGCATCCGGCCGCCGGCGACGCTGCGGATCAGGCGCTGCGAGACGATCGCCCGCAGGCCCGCGGCGAGGTCGGCGAGCAAGGCCGGCCGCGCTTCCGGCGTGTAGAACGACAGGATCCGGCCGAGGGCGTGGTAGCTGTTGTTGGCGTGCAGCGTCGAGAGCACGAGGTGGCCCGACAGCGCATAGGAGATCGCCGCGGTCATGGTCTCGCGATCGCGGATTTCGCCGATCATGATCAGGTCGGGCGCCTGGCGCAGCGCCGTCTTCAGGCCGATCTGCAGGCTCTGCGTGTCGCGGCCGACCTCGCGCTGGTTGATCACCGACTTCTTGTTGTTGAACAGGAACTCGATCGGATCCTCGATCGTCAGGATGTGCCCGGCCATCACCTGGTTGCGCTGCTCGATCATCGAGGCCAGGGTCGTGCTCTTGCCGGCGCCGGTGGCGCCCACCATCAGGATCAGGCCGCGCTTCTCGAGCACCAGCTGGTTGAGGATGGAGGGGACGTTCAGGCTCTCGAGCGTCGGGATCTCGAACGGGATGCAGCGGAACACCGCGGCGATCGTGCCGCGCTGCTTGAAGCCGGAAAGACGGAAGCTGCCGACCCCGGAGAGACCGACGCCGACGTTGAGCTCGCCGGTGTCCTCGAGCTCCTCGAGCTGGCTCGGCGTGAGCAGCTCGGCGAGCAGCTGGCGCGGCTGGGTGTGGGTGAGGGGCTGGTCGGACAGCTGCAGCAGCTGGCCGTTGATCTTGATCAGGATCGGCGAGCTGGCCGAGAGGTACACGTCGGACGCGCCCTTCTCGGACATCAGGCGCAGCACGCGCTCCATGTTGCCGGCACTCATTGGCGTTCCCTTCGGGCGTGGTTCATGGACGGTCGTGGCTAGCTGCGCAGCAGCTCGTTGATGCTCGTCTTGGCGCGGGTCTGGGCGTCGACCCGCTTGACGATGACCGCGCAATACAGGCTGTGGCTGCCGTCGGCCGCGGGCAGGTTGCCGCTCACGACCACCGAGCCCGCCGGAATGCGGCCGTAGGTGACGGTGCCGGTGGCGCGGTCGTAGATCTTCGTGCTCTGGCTGATGTAGACGCCCATCGAGAGCACCGAGTTCTCCTCGACGATCACGCCTTCGACCACTTCGGAGCGGGCGCCGATGAAGCAGTTGTCCTCGATGATGGTGGGGCCGGCCTGCAGCGGCTCCAGCACACCGCCGATGCCCACGCCGCCCGAGAGGTGCACGTTCTTGCCGATCTGGGCGCACGAGCCGACGGTGACCCAGGTGTCGACCATCGTGCCTTCGTCGACATAGGCGCCGATGTTGACGTAGCTCGGCATCATGACCACGTTCTTCGCCAGGTAGGAGCCGCGCCGGGCCACCGCCGGCGGCACGACCCGGACGCCGCTGGCGCGCATCGCCGCCTCGTCGAGGCCGGAGAACTTGGTGGGCACCTTGTCGTAGAAGGTGAGGTCGCCGGCCTGCATCGGCCGGTTGTCGGTGAGGCGAAAGCTCAGCAGCACCGCCTTCTTGACCCACTGGTTGACGCTCCATTCGCCCACGCCGTGGCGCTCGGCGACCCGAATCGTGCCGGCGTCGAGCCCGGCGATGACCTCTTCCACGCCGGCACGGATCTCCGGGCTGTTCGTCGGGTCGAGCGACGCCCGGTTGTCCCAGGCGAGATCGATCAGGCGCTGCAGGTCTTGGGTCATCGGAATCCGGGCGGTGAAGGCAGCTCGCATTGTAGGGAGCGGGCACGGTGCGGCGGATGTCACAGCCGGGCGGTGCGGCACTTTTGCCCACAAATGGAAACAGGTCCGGCCCGGGGCGCCGTCTCCCGCGTTCGGGTGGTCTTGACGGGGTCCGGACGCCTGCCCATCATTGCCCGCCAGCCGAGGTGCGGCTGAAATTCACGAGAGGCAGTGCATGAACAAGGTCGAGATTCCGAGCGCAGTTTCCGTCACCGGCTGGAACGGTGAAAAGACCGCTCTGGCCAAGGACAAGGCCGTCGCCTCCAAGCTGTCGGCCGAGACGACCAAGCTCGCCGACGCGATCAAGGCCCTCGATTCGGCGGCCGGAAAGATCGACTTCAGCGTCGGCGAGGCCAAGGGGATCGCTTCCGCGTCCGCCGCCGATGCGGCGCTCGCCAAGCTGGAAGACGCAGCCAAGGGCGCGGTGAAGACCGCGCTCGGCGCCGCCAAACTGGCCGCCGCAGCTGCCGACACCTTCGCCGCTGCCGCGGAGAAGGCGCAGAAAGGCCTGCCGACCGCGAGCCAGAAGGTCGCCGTCGCTGCCAAGGGCGCCGCGGCCGCCGCCTCGAAGGCTGCCGACAAGTTCGCGAGCGACCTCTCTGCCGCGGTCGACGCCGCCCGCGACGAGTTGGTCGCCAAGATGAAGGCCGGCGACAAGAAGAACACGCAGGCGCCTGCCAAGGCCAGCCCCAAGGCGCTCGCCGACGGCAAGAACCTCGCGGCCCTGATGCGCAAGTCGATCGCGCTGCTGCGCACGCCGAAGGGCCCGCCGGCGCCGGTCAAGTTCATGGTGCTGTACAACAAGGCCAATCCCAAGGAGCTTCGCCTGTACCTCGGCCCGAAGCCGGAAAGCGGCCTCGCCAAGCTCAAGACCCAGTTCCCGTCCACGGTCAAGGTCAATCGCGTCAAGGATCCGAAGGGCAAGGTCGTCTGGGAA
>DATCGH010000316.1:0-9333 GCA_036509055.1 Caldimonas sp. | reverse complement strand
AATTCGTATTGCTCGTCGACCGCCGGCATGCCCATCAATCCAGGCCGGTCAACCTCATAGCGGACGTCGAAGATCTCGCCGCTCGCCAAGTCGAGGGAACCGGTCGAGCGGATCACGGTCTCCGCTAGCTCGTCCAGTATCTCGATGGGAACTTTCAGGTGCATCGCAGTCCTCTCAGGTTCCGCTCACTGGTGCTTGCTCGCGAGCAGCTACTGAACGAACCTTCGGCCCTCCCGCTCCCGCATTGAAGCGGCCAGACCAACTCAGCTACGGCCGCCCGGCTTCTTAACGTGCGGCCGAGCAATGGGCCGACCGTCATCTGCAATGTCGCCACCCACAAGGAAGACATGAGGGACGGCCCACCCGCCAGATTTGCCCCAGATGATGTCTGTAGTCCGGATGCGACCTTCTGTGATCTGCGTAAATCCATGGGGAACGGCTTGCTGCTCGGTTTCGGTCATTTGCTGGAAGAGGGTGTATGGACATCGATTATCAGGCAACCCCTTTGAGAGGCTCGAGCGGACTGCACGCTAGCGGCCGTGAGCTGCCGCTCGCGAGAGTCTGCTAGATGGCCACGCGGCTGAAGGGACGGCGTAAACCCTGTCTCTAGCAGAACGGGTCGGTTCTAGCATCTTGGAGTATCGGTCGGTCCTTCGATTGTCGGTAGCACTTGGCGCTGCCAAGCCTGGAGTACAGGTCATGAGAGGCTGGGGAGCGATCCTGCTGGGGAGCATCCTTTGTGTAGCCAGCGTCCATGCATCGGCGCAGGCGCAGCAAGCCGGCAGGACCTATCGGGTGGGATTCCTCGCCATGGGTTCGCCCGCTGTGACGGAGCCGATGCTCGGGCACTTCCGCAAGGCAATGAGTGAACTCGGCTACCTCGAAGGTCGCAACCTGGTGATCGAGCAGCGGTGGACGGACGGCACCACCGAGCGTCTTCCGGAACTCGCGAGCCAACTCGTCGCGGCCAAGGTGGACCTGATCCTGGCGTGGGGCACGCCGCCCGTGGGGGCAGCTAAGCAAGTAACGAAGACGACCCCAGTCGTCATGGTCGGGGTGGCCGATCCAATCGGGGCGGGGTTCGTGCCGAGCCTCGCTCGACCGGGTGGCAATCTGACCGGGGTCACGAACATCGCCAGCGACCACAGCGGCAAGATTCTTGAGCTGTTGACGCAAGTCGTTCCCAAAGTCCGGACGGTCGCGGTGTTGAGGAATTCAGGCAATGCCGCGCATGGAAGCTTGCTACAGGATGTCGAGACTGCTGCCCGATCACATCAGGTGCAGTTGCAAGTCTTCGCGGCGAGCCGCCCTGATGAGCTCGACGCCGCCTTCGCTTCGATCGCCCGGGCCAAGGTCGAAGCGGTCGTATTCCTGGCGGATCCGATGTTCTTCGGCCAGCGCGATCGAATTGCCGAACTTGCGTTGCGGTATCACCTTCCGACGGGGTTTGCGCGTCGGGAGAACGTCGACGCGGGTGGTCTGCTGGCATATGGGCCTAGCCTGTCGCAACAGATCGGCCGCGCGGCGACCTTTGTCGACCGCATCCTGCGCGGAGCCCGCCCTTCTGACCTTCCCATCGAGCAACCTACGCATCTCGAGCTCATCATCAATCTCAGGACCGCCAAAGCGCTAGCTCTCATCATTCCTCAATCGGTCCTCATAGGTGCCGATGAAGTCATCCAGTGAGTGAGCGGGGTTGTTCACGTACAGCCTCTGGTAGCAGCAAGCGGTTCCCCTTCAGATTCGAACAGCGCCTGTCCACTGGGTTGGCTTATGCCGGCGATTCAGCGCTTGTCTTTCGGTTCGACAGCCCAGACCTACGGATCAGTTGAAACAAGGTCTCAAGGGGTCGACCAGTGGGCCGCTACGCTCCATAGAGAGTCCTCGGGCTGCGATTTCGGACACGGATAGGATCCAAAAGACAAAGGGGTTAGCAGGCAATCACCGGCTAACCCCCGTCATTCTTGGCTCCCCGACCTGGGCTCGAACCAGGGACCTACGGATTAACAGTCCGGCGCTCTACCGACTGAGCTATCGAGGAACAGCCTCGAATTATAGCCAGCGGCGGGCGCCAGACGGCCTAAAGGTCTGCCTGCAGCGACATCCGCCACGTCCGCGGCGCCAGCGGGAACAGGTAGACATGGCTGAACTGGTACGGCGACTCGCGCCAAGCCTGGCGGTCGAAGACGTTGTCGACGCCGGCGCGCAGGGTCCAGACCGCACCGGCGAGGCGGCGCTGGAGGTCGATGCCGAGGTCGAAGCGGGTCACCGACGGGATCTCGACGCTGTTGTCGGGCAGCACCTCGCGTGCGCTCTCGTAGCTTCCGCCGCCTTGCACCGTCAGCCCGGGAACAGCGGCGAGGGCATAGCGCGCCTGCATCCGCAGCGTCACCGCGGGAACGTTGGTCGGCCGCTTGCCGTCGAGCACCAGGTTGGGCGTGTCTTCCAGCCGCGCCTGCAGCCATTGCGCACTGCCACGCAGCTCGAGCCCGCCCTGGCGCCAGGCGCCGCCGGCTTCGACGCCACGGTGCCGCTGCGTGCCAGCGAGGGTTCGAGTGCAATCGGGCGGATCGCCGTCGCCGGCAATGCAGGTGCCGATGTCGTCGAAGCGCGGCTTCTTGATGTCGAAGGCCGCCAGACTCCACTCGAGCCGGTCGCCGCCGCCCTTGAGGCCGATCTCCACCTGCTGGCTCTTCGCCGCGGCGAGCGGCTGGCCGCGGTTGATGTAGCGCGGCAGGTCGGGGGCGACATCGCTCTCCACGCCGCGCCCCCAGCTCGCATAGAGGATCTGCCCCGGTGTGTACGCGAAGCTGGCGGCGGCAAACGGGGACGTGAACGACTGCGAGTAGTCCGTGTGGCTCAGGCCATCGGTGCTGTCGGTGCTGCGGTGCACGTGCGTGTGCCGGGCACCGAGCCAGAGCGCGGTGCGTGAGCCGATCGCGATCCGGTCGCGCAGATAGAGCTCGGTCGAGCGCTCGTCGCGATTCGTGCTCGGCGTCAAGGGTGTCGGGTCCGCCGGCGTCGTCAGCGTGCCGTCTACGTTTCCGGTGCCTACAAAGTTGAACGCCTGGGCCTCGAAGCGCGCGCGCAGGCGGCTCTGCATGGCACCCGCCACCAGGGTATGGCCGAGCGAGCCGGTCGCGAACTCGCCATGCATCGAGACGTCGAGCACGCCCGTACGCCGCTGCTCGTTCTCGCTGCGATAGTCGTAGAGGTCGAAGTTGCCGTTCGGGCAATAGCGGTCGGGATAGTAGGTGCCGTCCGGCGCCGGCTCGGGGTCGAAGCAGCCGAACGGGAACGCGATCCGGTCATCCGTCTTGAGCCGCTGCACCGCGCCGTGGGCGACCAGCCGCCACTGCGCGTTCAGCTCCTGCGTCACGCGCAGCGACGCGGTGGTCGCGTCGAACACCACCGGCTCCGACCACGGCTGGTTGTTGAGATTGAGGCGCGGATTCGGCGTCGACGGCAGCACATCGCCGAGCAGGCTGAAGCCGGGAACGCTCGGCTGGGAGCGCCGGCTGTTCTCGACCTCGACCTCGACCAGCGTGCCCTTGGCGACGCGCCAGTCGCCGGCCAGCGCCAGCAGGTTGCGATGTCCGCCCGCGTTGTGCACCTTCGGATCGATGTGCTCAGCGGCGGCGTTGAGGCGCAGCCCGAAGGCGTTGTCGACGCCGAAGCGCCGGCTCAGGTCGACCGCGCCGAGCACGCTGCCGCGCTCGCGCCACTCGACGAAGGCCGAGCTCAGCGGCGCATCGAGCGGTCGCTTGACCAGGAGGTCGACCAGCCCGCCCGGCGCGCTGGTGCCGGCCTGCATGCCGCTCAGGCCCTTGAGGATGTCGACCCGCGCCTTGTTGTCGAGCGGGATCGAGGTCTCGGCATTGATCGGCAGGCCGTCGCGCCGGTAGTTGAAGCGGTTGTCGATGACGAAGCCGCGCACCGTGAAGTAGTCGATGTAGCCCTCGGTGTCGTAGGCGTCGGACACCGAGGCATCGAAGCGCGACAGGTCCGAGAGGCGCCGCGCGCCGCTCTCGCGGATCTGTGCCGCGTCGATCGTCGTCGCCTGCAGCGGCGCCTGCGACAGCGGCACGTCGCCCCAGCCGGCCACGCTCGCGTCGGCCGGTGCCCGGCCGGTGACGCGCACCGGTGCCAGGGTCTCGGCTGGCGTCGCGACAGGGCCTGCCGACGGCGCGGAGGCCGGCGCCGACGCCGGCGCAGCCGCCGGTGCGGGCGGAACGACCTGGGCGCTCGCGGCCGCCGCGAGCAAGACCATCACCGGCGCGAGCAGGGCTCCACGCCGGAGCTTTTTCTGTTTCGATCTGGAAATAGAAGCCATCGTCTTCCGATGGCAGGTCTCTGGGCCGAACGATCGACCGACGCGATGAAGGCGGCCGATCCGGCTTGCTTCCCTGCGCGAGGATTACCTCAATCCCCTTACGGGGACTTTGCGGCTCGCAAGCGAACCGCAAACAGGTTCAAAGGGACTTTCTCAGTCGCCCGCTCGACTTGCGTCGAGCGACCAACACCCCTAGCGGATACGCCCCGGCCTTCAAGCCGGAGCGCGCAGCGATTATCGCAAAGACGGCGGCGCCGGATTCGCCGGGTCCACGCCGAGCAGCCTGTGCAGCTTCGGACTGGTGGTGGTGTAGAGCAGCGGCTGCGCCCGATCGGGATACACCCGCTCGGCGATCGCATAGGCAGCGAGCGTCGCCTCGTGGAAGCCGGAAACGATCAGCTTCTGCTTGCCGGGATAGGTGACGGCGTCGCCGATCGCGTGGATGCCCGGCGTCGACGTTTCGAAGCGCTCGGTGTCGACGATCAGCTGCTTGCGCTGCAAGGCCAGGCCCCACTGGGCGATCGGCCCGAGCTTCGGGCTCCAGCCGAGCAGCACCAGCAGCAGGTCGAGCGCGAGCGTCTTCGTGCTGTCGTCGCTGCCGTCGACCACGAGGCCCTGCAGCACGTCGCCTTTGCTCTGCATTCCGCTCGGCTGCGCCGTGACGACCTCGATCCGGCCGTTCGTGCGAGCCGACTGGAAGCGCAGCAGCAGCGGCGTCGGCGCGTCGAAGTCGTCGCGTCGGTGCACGATGGTCACGCTCGCCGCGCCGGCTTCGACGGCGTCGAGGGCCGCGGTCACCGCCGCTTCGCCATTGCCGACGATGACGACGCGACGTCGGGCGGTCACTTCCGGCCCCGGATCGCGATGGAAAAGTTGCTGCTCGCGCCACGCATCGAGGCCGTCGATCTTCAGCCGCCGCGGCTGGAACGAGCCGACGCCGGCGGCGATCACCACCGCCTTGGCGACGAAGCGCTGCCCGGCATCGGTCGCGACGTCGAAACGCCCGTCCTCGCGGAAAGCCAGCGCGCTCACCTGCTGGCCGAGATGAAAGCCCGCGCCGAACGGCGCGATCTGCTGCTGCAGCCGTTCGATCAGCTCGGCGCCGGTGGCGAAGGGCAGGGCGGGGATGTCGTAGATCGGCTTGTCGGCGTAGAGCTCGAGGCATTGGCCGCCGACGAAGGGCAGGGAGTCGACCACCTGGGCCCCCACCTCGAGCAGGCCGAGCTCGAACACCGCGAACAGCGCCACCGGGCCGGCGCCGACGATCAGCGCGTCGGTTTCTATCGGTGCCGGAGCGGCGGCTGCAGACAATCCGGCCACGGGCGCAGCCGCCTGCGAATCAGCGGATCAGCTGATCGAGCTTGCCGGTGCGGTCTTTCCACTCGTCCGCGTCCGGCAGCGGCGCCTTGCGCCGGGTGATGCTCGGCCAGCCCTTGGCGAGCTCGGCGTTGAGCTTGGTCATGTGCTGCTGGTCGCCGGGCACGTCTTCCTCGGGAACGATGGCGTTGACCGGGCACTCGGGGATGCAGACGGCGCAGTCGATGCACTCGTCGGGGTCGATGGTGAGGAAGTTCGGGCCTTCGCGGAAGCAGTCGACCGGGCACACGTCGACGCAGTCGGTGTACTTGCAGCGGATGCAGGATTCGAGGACGACGTGGGTCATGGTGAGGGAAGTCGCAGCGTGCGCTGCCGGGCCCGGGCGGGCGACGAGGAACGGGGTGAATCGCCGATTTTACGTGCCCCCGCTCCGACCACGACCACGGTCGGCCGGCCGGCATGCAGCACCGTGGCCTGGCCGAGGGTGGCGAGGCTGTGGTCGCTGGCCAGCTCGTCCGGCCAGCCGGCGCGCGACACCACCGACACCGGCACGTCCTCGGGCCAGCCGGCGGCGACGAGCCGGCGCGCCAGGGCGCCGAGCTGCTTGCCGGCCATGTAGAAGACCTCCGTATCGGCGTTGCGCCCGACCGCAAGGCCGCGATCGTGGGTCATGGCGGTCGTCAGGGCGACGCTTCGGCCGCTGCCGCGCCGCGTCAGCGGGCGCTGTGTCGCCGCCGCCGCGGCCAGCGCCGCGGAGACGCCCGGCACGATCTCGCTCTCGATCCCGGCGGCGGCGAGCGCCTCCAGCTCTTCCTCCAGCCGGCCGAACACGCTCGGGTCGCCGCCCTTCAGGCGAACGACCACCTTGCCCTCGGAGGCGTGCTTCACCAGCAGGGCGTTGATCGTCGCCTGGCCGGTGTTTTCCGCGCCAGGCTTGGCGCTGCCGTGCGGCACGCCGCGAAAGCCGCGCTTGCCGACATCGATCCAGCGCGCCTTCGGTGCCAGGGCGCGCAGCGCCGGGTCGGCGAGCGAATCGAACAGCACCACGTCGGCTTGTCCGAGGCGCTGCGCGCCGCGCACCGTGATCAGGTCGGCCTGGCCGGGGCCGGCACCGACGAAGACGACGCGGCCGGGGGTCGCGCGCCCGGCCTTCATGCGGCCGCGGGACGCGCGAAGCGCGGTCGGGTCTCGGTCACGTCGCCCTGGTAATGGCCTTCGGCGAAGAAGCCGAGCGCGCGCCGGGCGTTCGCGAGCGACTGATCGGCGCGCAGCAACGCCGCGTCGAAGCCGGTCCGCGCCATCAGCGGCAGCATGTCGACCAGCACCTCGCCGGTGGCGCGGATCTCGCCCGCGAAGCGGAAGCGCATGCGCAGCAGCCGCGCCTGGCTGTAGGCGCGGCCGTCGACCCATTTCGGAAAGCAGAGCGCCACGAGCTGCAGGCGCGGCAGGTCGGTGACGACGGTCTCGATGTCGACATCGTTCGGCACGATCAGCCCGACCGGCATGTCGGCCGGCCAGGTGGCGCGCACCGCCTGCCACTGGGCGATCGTCAGCAGGCTCCAGGGCTCGGCCGCGGGCACGGCGACGAGCGAATCGTCGGCCGTCACCTCGTGCCAGGGGTCGTGATTGGTATCGATGAACTTCATGGTCGCGGGCGCGCTCACGAGTGCACCGCCGTGGCCCGGCGCACCGCATTGGCGGCGCTCTTGAACGGCTCGAGGCCGACCCGCTTGACGGTGTCGATGAAGCGCTCGGCGGCGGCGCTGCGCTGGCCGCGATAGGTGTCGATCACCGCCTCGATCACGTCGGGCACCTCGTCGGCGGCGAACGACGGGCCGATCACTTTGCCCGCCGCGGCGCCTCCGCTCAGGGCCGAGCCGTCCATGCCGCCGAGCGAGACCTGGTACCACTCCTTGCCGTCCTTGTCGACGCCGAGGATGCCGATGTGGCCGCTGTGATGATGGCCGCAGGAATTGATGCAGCCGGAGATGTGCAGGTCGATGTCGCCGATGTCGTGCAGCTCGTCGAGGTCGTCGAAGCGCTCGTTGATGGCCGCGGCGATCGGCAGCGAGCGGGCGTTCGCCAGCGCGCACAGGTCGCCCCCGGGGCAGGCGATCATGTCGGTGAGGTAGCCGATGTTGGGGGTGGCGAAGCCGTGGGCGCGGGCCGCTTCCCACAGAGCAGCGAGCTCGCTCTCGCGGATCCACGGCAGCACCAGGTTCTGGTCGTGCGAGACGCGCAGCTCGCCGAGGCTGAATCGGTCGGCCAGAGTCGCGGCGGCGTCCATCTGGTCGGCGGTGGCGTCGCCCGGCGCCAGGCCGGCGCGCTTGAGCGAGAGCGTCACCGCGCGGTAGCCGGGAATGCGGTGCGAATGGACGTTGCGCTCCAGCCAGCGCCGGTAGGCGGGGCCGCGGGCGTCGGCGCCGGCGAAGACGTCGACAGGCACGCCGGTCGCGGGCGTCACGCCTTCGGGCAGGAGCTCGAAATGGGCCGAGACGCGGGCCAGCTCGGCGTCGGTCAGGAGGTGCGAGCCGCCGTCGACATCGTGCTCGCGGATGTTGGCGAACTCGGCCGCGACCGCGTCGATGAACTTCTGCCCTTCAGCCTTGACCAGGATCTTGATCCGCGCCTTGTACGAGTTGTCGCGCCGGCCGTAACGGTTGTAGACCCGGACGATCGCCTCGATGAAGACCAGGATCTCCTTCCACGGCAGGAAATCGCGGATCACGGTGCCGATGATCGGCGTGCGGCCCATGCCGCCGCCGACCCGCACCTCGAAGCCGATCTCGCCGGCGTCGTTCTTCTTCAGCACCAGGCCGATGTCGTGCCAGGCGGTCGCGGCCCGGTCCTCGAGCGTGCCGCTGACCGCGATCTTGAACTTGCGCGGCAGGAAGGCGAACTCCGGATGCAGCGTGCTCCACTGGCGCAGGATCTCGCAGTAGGGCCGCGGGTCGACGATCTCGTCGGCGGCGACACCGGCGAAGCAGTCGCTGGTGATGTTGCGGATGCAGTTGCCGCTGGTCTGGATGCCGTGCATGTCGACATCGGCGAGGATGTCCATCACGTCGGCGGCGTCGGCCAGGGCGATCCAGTTGTACTGGCAGTTCTGCCGCGTCGTGAAGTGACCGTAGCCGCCCCGCTGGTCTTCGTAGGGGCCGCCGTCGCGGGCGTCGTACTCGCGGGCGATGCGGCCGAGCGCGCGCAGTTGCTTCGAGCTCAGCTCGCCGTAGGGCACGGCCACGCGCAGCATCGGCGCATGGCGCTGGACGTACCAGCCGTTCTGCAGGCGCAGCGCCCGGAAGTCGTCGTCGGGAAGCTCGCCGGCGAAGTGGCGACGCAGCTGGTCGCGGAACTGGGCGGCGCGCTGGTGAACGAACTGGCGGTCGAATTCTGTGTAGCGGTACATGCGTGGGGCGAACGGCTCGGCGGAAGTCGCGTCCCGGGCAGCCAGAATGCACGGTGCGCGGTCGCGTGAAAGCACTCGCTTTTGCAACGGACCCGGGACTGTAGGCGACCGGGGACCCCGGCGCGAAACACATATTTGTTGGGTCGGTATCTCGATGCGATATATGCACCACGGCCCGGGCGAAGCCCCGGGCCGCGCCGCCGCCGAGCGCCAGGCCGATGCGCGGCCGCCGCGGCGGCGGAGGTGGAGGAGGCGGCGCCGCAGCGACCGGCGGAGG
>DATCGH010000315.1:0-3283 GCA_036509055.1 Caldimonas sp. | reverse complement strand
AGCTGCCATGTACACCGCCAAAGGCCAGCTGGACCTGAACACGACGCTGAAGCAATACAGCGGGCTGGTTCGGCGCCTGGCCCACCAGATGATCGCCAAGCTGCCGGCCAACGTCGAGATCGACGACCTGATCCAGGTCGGCATGATCGGCCTCACGGACGCGCTGTCGCGCTTCGACGCGGCCCAGGGGGTGCAGTTCGAGACCTTCGCCACCCAGCGCATCCGCGGTGCCATGCTCGACGAGCTGCGCGGCAACGATTACCTCTCGCGCGGCACGCGCAAGCAACAACGGTCGATCGAATCGGCGGTCGCCAAGCTCGAGCAGAAGTTCGGCCGGGCGCCGGTGGAAAGCGAGATCGCCGCCGAGATGGGCATCACCCTGGCCGAGTACCAGGAGCTGCTCGGCAAGGTGCGCGGCACGCAGCTGGTGTACCTCGAGGACATGGGCGGCGCCGAGGGCGACAGCGACTTCCTCGACCGCCACGTGGTCGACGAGGAAGCCAATCCGCTGGCCCAGCTCCAGGACCACCGCATGCGGGCGGCCCTGGTCGAGGCGATCAAGGTCCTGCCGGAGCGCGAGCAGTACGTGATGAGCATGTACTACGAGCACGACATGAACCTGAAGGAGATCGCCGCGGTGCTGAAGGTGACCGAGTCGCGCGTCTGCCAGCTGCACAGCCAGTCGATCGCCCGCCTGCGGGTCAAGCTGCGCGACTTCTAACGCGTCGCGGCCCGTCGGCCCTTCGGAGAGATCGCACCGTGACGCGCGCCCTGGTCGCGCTCGGACGGTCGGGCGTGTTCTGGCCGCTCGCCGCGCTGCTCGCCTGGGCGGTCTGCTGGGCGAGCTTCGCCGCGCTGCGCACGCGCGGCGCGCCGCCCGTCCTGGCGATGGCCCTCGCAGCCCTGCTCGGCGCGGCGATCGCGGTCTGCGGCTCGACGCCGTGGCGGCGCCTCATCATCGCCGCCGGCTTTCCGCTTTCGCTGCTGCTCTCGGGCGCGGCCGGCACGCTGCCCGCCTGGGCCTGGCTGGCCCCGCTCGCGGCCTTGGCGATCCTCTACCCGGTGGGCGCGTGGCGCGACGCCCCGCTCTTCCCGACGCCTCAGGGCGCGTTGCGCGGTCTGGCGGCGCAGCTTTCGCTGCCGACCGAGGGGCGCTTCCTCGACGCCGGCTGCGGCCTCGGCGATGCGCTGGTCGAGCTGCGCCGCGAGTTCCCGCGGGCGACGCTTTTCGGCATCGAGCGGAGCGCGCCGCTGAGGTGGGCGTGCATGCTGCGCTGCCGCTTCGCGACGGTGCGCCGCACCGACATGTGGACGGCCGACTGGTCGGGCTTCGACCTCGTCTACGTTTTCCAGCGTCCGGAAAGCATGGAGCGGGTCATCGCCAAGGCGAGCCGCGAGCTGCGCCCCGGCGCCTGGCTGGCGAGCCTGGAGTTCGAGGTCGACTCGCGCCGGCCGACCTGGGTCTTCGTCTGTGCCGACGGCCGGCCTCTCTGGCTCTATCGAATGGCCCCGGGCCGGTAGCTCGCGATCCGGGTGCGACGGCGCCGCCGCGCCATCCGCCTGTAGGACGTGTCGCCGACACGTCTTCGAAAGCGTCGATGGGCACGTCGTCTGCCGGGGGTTCGCTCCAGGACTCGTGACCCCGGGAGCGCGCAATGCAGATGGAAACCGGATCCGCCGTCATTCGCCCGCCCGGCCTGGCGCCGACCGGGAACCGGCGGCCACCCGCCTCGACCGCCGCGGCCGACGATGCCGAATTCGCGGCGATGCGCTCGGCCTATCACGCGGCCGGCGGCTTCGCTCGCGGCGACGACCTCGCCCGGGTGCTCGAGGACTTCGGTCGCGGCAACCTCGCCAGCCTCGGGCGCATGGTGGTGGCCGGCGAGGTGTTCGGTTTCGAGTGGCGGCATACCCTGTGGATCCCGATGTTCCAGTTCAGCCCCGACCTGGGGCTCAAGCCCGGCCTGAAGGCGGTGCTCGCCGAGCTGGTGTCCGAGTACGACGGCCGCCGCCTCGCGGAGTGGTTCGTCGAGCCGAACGGCTGGCTCGACGAGGCGCGACCGATCGACGTGCTCGATTCGAATCCGGAGGAAGTGCTGCAGGCGGCGCGCGCCGACCGCTTCGTCGCCACCGGCTGAGCGGCGCGTCGCCCTCCGGCCGAGGGAGGCGCGCTACAGCGTCGTGCCGAACAGCGTGCCGATGCCGGCGGTGAGCGCCATCGCCAGCGCACCCCAGAAGGTGACTCGCCAGGCGCCGGTGGACATGCTGGCGCCGCCGACATGCGCGGCGATAGCCCCGAGCAGGGCGAGCGAGGCCAGCGACATCCCCGAGATCCAAGCCATCAGGTGGGGCCGCGGCGCCACCGCCGTGACGGCGAGCGGCAGCAAGGCGCCGACCGCGAAGCTCGCCGCCGAGGCCAGCGCCGCCTGGACCGGTCGCGCCGCCAGGGTGCTGGAGATGCCGAGCTCGTCGCGGGCGTGGGCGCCGAGAGCGTCGTGGGCGGTGAGCTGCTCGGCCACCTGATGGGCCAGGCCGGGCTCGAGGCCGCGGCGCACGTAGATGGCGGTGAGCTCGCGCAGCTCGGCGGCAGGCTCGAGCTCCAGCTCCTTCTTCTCCTTCGTCAGATCGGCATTCTCGGCATCGGCCTGCGAATGGACCGAGACGTATTCGCCGGCAGCCATCGACATGGCGCCCGCCGCCAGGCCGGCGATGCCGGTCAGCAGCAGGCTGCTCTGCGCCGCATTGGCCGCCGCCACGCCGACCAGCAGGCTCGCGGTCGAGACGATGCCGTCGTTGGCACCGAGGACCGCGGCGCGGAGCCAGCCGACGCGGTCGGTACGGTGGCGTTCGAAGTGACGGCGGGAGTGGGGCATGGGGGTATTCTCATGCCATGCTGATCGTCACCGGTTCCATCGCCGCCCGCGCCGACACGATCGACGAGCTGCGTCGCGCCAGCCTCGAGCACGTTGCCCGTTCCCGGGGCGAACCGGGCTGCCTCGAGCACGGCGTCGCGGTCGATGCCAACGACGGCCTGCGCCTGGTCTTCTTCGAGCGCTGGGAAGACCGGGCGGCGCTCGAGGCGCATTTCAAGGTGCCGGCGTCGCGGGCTTTCGCCGCCGAGGCCGGCCGGCTCGCGGCCCGGCCGCCGGAGCTCGCGGTCTACGAGGCGGTCGCGCTCAAACTCCGTTGATCTGATCTTTGCCGGGCACCGGCGTGGCGCGCCCGCGGATCGCCCGTTACTTGCCGAGCCGCGCGCGGTGGCGGGCGATTTCCGTCCGCACCT
>DATCGH010000314.1:0-9666 GCA_036509055.1 Caldimonas sp. | reverse complement strand
GGCATCGCCCTGCCGCTGTCGCCGGTGCAGTCGACCTCCGTCGCCACGGCGCTGGCCGGAGAGGAGCTGACCGCGGTCTACGCGATCGACTTCGCACCCGGCGCCACCATGTCGGTGGCGCGCGCCGACCTCGCCTTCATGCGCAACCTCGCCGCCGGCGCGACCTCGACCGGGCGGTGGCTCGACGGCAGCGCCGCCGCGGTCGTCGCCGCGGTGTCGCTCGCCGGCCTCGCGAACGAGCGCTTTCTCGAGTCGCTGGGCGACGAGATGCGCGAGCTGAAGTCGCTGCTTGCCGCACTCGCGCCCAAGATCGACGGCCTGGCCGACGGTCGGCTCAAGGCCCTGGTACAGGACCTCTCGCGCTTCGCCCGCGAGGCGCGCGAGAACTACGCCTCGGCGATCGGCAAGGCGGCATTTCGCGAGCGCATCGAGGACGCGGCGGAGCGCGGGCTCAACGTCTGGCGCGATGCGGTCGAGCGCACCGATGCCGCGCGCCAGCCGCTCGAGACGCTGTCGAGGGCGCCGCGCTTCGGCGAGGTCCAGGTCGAAAAGGCGCTGCAGCTGATGCGGGCGCTGCACGAGCAGAAGCGGATCCAGGAAATCTCGGCGCGCACCCTGGCGGCGGCGAACACCTTGCGCATCGCCGTCGGCGACAGCGTCGCGGTGGCGCCGGCCGATCCGCTGGCCGCGGCCGCGGCGACCTTGCGGGGCGGCATCGAGCAGGACCGCGAGCTGTTCGCCCGCCTGATCGATTGCGAGAAGGCGGCGCGGGGCGATCCCTACGTCGGCAAGGGCGAGTTCGAAGCCAATCGCGCCGCGCTGCGCAAGCTGGTGGAGCGTTCGCCGTCGGAGCCGTTCGCGCTGACGCTCGATCGGATCGCGGCGACCGAGGCTGCCGAGCCGCTCGATCCGCCGCAGGGCAGCGCCCGCCGCCTCCTGATCCGCACCGGCGCCGACGGCGCAGCGATGCGCCTGGGCGGGGGCTGAATCCCGCGGCCGGGTCCGGCCCGGGTCAGGCCCGCCGCGGCACGATCGTGGCGCCGGTGAGCTGCTCCTGCGCCTCGACCAGCGAGGGCACGAACTTCTTCCCGTGGCCGAGCGCGCTGGCCAGCGCCAGCGACTGGTGCACCGCCTCGCCCATCAGCGTCGGTATCGACAGGCTCTCGGCGAGGTGGGTGTAGTAGCGGATGTCCTTGCGCGCGTTGTCGAGCTCGAAGCGCAGCGCGCCCATCTCGCCGTCGAGCGTCTTCGCCATCATCTGGAACAGGCCCGAGTTCACCGCGCCGACCGAGACCAGCGAGACGAGCTGCTTGAGGTCGACGCCGGCGCGCGCGCCGACCGCGAAGGCTTCGGCGGTGGCGGTGCAGATCGCCTGGGCGATGAAGTTGTTGAGCAGCTTGATGGTGTGCCCGGCGCCCGGGCCGCCGACATGGAACACGTTCTCGGCGAAGGCGCGCAGCACCGGCTCGAGCCGGGTGAAGACCGCCGGCTCGGCCCCGACCATGACGTTGAGCTTGCCGAGCTCGGCCTCGACCGGGGTGCGCGCCAGCGGCGCGTCGACGAAGGTCACGCCGGCCGTGGCGCAGACGCTCCTCAGCCGCGCCGTCGAATCCGGCTCGCTGGTCGAGCAGTCGACGACGACCAGCCCGGGACGGCGCTTCGCGCTCGCGAGCAGGCCCTCGGGTCCCTCGACCGCGGCCTCGACCTGGGGCGAGCCGGTGACGCAGAGAAAGACGATCTCCGACGCCGCTGCCAGGGCTGCCGGCGACGCCGTCTCGCTGGCGCCGGCCGCGAGCAGGTCGGCGAGCCGCTCCCGGTTCCTGTGCACCGTGAGGGCAAGCTCGTGCCCCTTGGCGAGCAGGTTCTTCGCCATGCCGTGGCCCATGAGCCCCGAGGCGCCGATGAATCCGATCGTTGCCATGTCCGTCTCCCTTTCATTGCCAGTGCATCGGGCCGATTCTCGCCTGCGCCGCCGCTGTCGACCGCTTCGCAGCGTTTCACGTATCGTGACGGTCCCGCGCACCTCGTACCGGGCCCGAAGCCCGCCGGATCATCACCATGGATACACGCGTCTACCCCAATCCCCAGCTGCTCATCGACGGCGAATGGCGCGCCGCGCGCGCCGGTCGCACGCTGCCGATCGTCAATCCGGCCAGCGGCGACACCATCGGCACGCTCGCCTATGCCGAGAAGGCCGATCTCGACGAGGCGCTCGAGGCCGCCGCCAAGGGCTTCGCCACCTGGAAGCGGGTCAGCGCCTACGAGCGCTCGAAGATCATGCGCAAGGCGGCCAACCTGCTGCGCGAGCGGATCGAACTCGTCGCCACCCTCATGACGATGGAGCAGGGCAAGACCCTGGCCGAGGCCAAGGGCGAGATCAACAACGGCGCCGACACCATCGACTGGTTCGCGGAGGAAGGACGGCGCGCCTACGGCCGTGTCATCCCGGCGCGTGCTCCGGGCGTGTACCAGCTCGTCGTCAAGGAGCCGGTCGGGCCGGTGGCGGCATTCACGCCCTGGAATTTCCCGATCAACCAGATCGTGCGCAAGCTCTCGGCGGCGCTCGCCGCCGGCTGCTCGATCATCGTCAAGGCGCCCGAGGAAACGCCGGCCTCGCCGGCCGAGCTGATCCGCGCCTTCGTCGACGCCGGCGTGCCGCCGGGCACGGTCGGCCTGGTCTACGGCGACCCGGCGGAGATCTCGAGCTACCTGATCCCGCATCCGGTGATCCGCAAGATCTCCTTCACCGGCTCGACCGTCGTCGGCAAGCAGCTCGCGGCGCTCGCCGGCCAGCACATGAAGCGCGCCACCATGGAGCTCGGCGGCCACGCGCCGGTGATCGTGTTCGACGATGCCGACGTCGCGATCGCCGCCAAGGTGATGGCGGCGAGCAAGTTCAGGAACGCCGGCCAGGTGTGCATCTCGCCGACCCGCTTCCTGGTGCAGGAGGGTGTGTACGACGCTTTCGTCGACGCCTTCGTCGCCAACACCCAGCGGCTCAAGGTCGGCGACGGCCTCGAGAGCGGCGTCACCATGGGCGCGCTCGCCAATCCGCGGCGCAGCCACGCGATGGACGTCAACCTAGAGGACGCCGCCAAGCACGGCGCCAAGGTCAAGGCCGGCGGCCACCGCATCGGCGACAAGGGCAACTTCTACGAACCGACCGTCGTCACCGAGCTGCCCAACGATGCCAAGGCGATGAACGAGGAGCCGTTCGGGCCGATGGCGATCATCAATCCGTTCAAGTCGTTCGACGACGCGGTGAAGGAGGCCAACCGCCTGCCCTTCGGCCTGGCGGCGTATGCCTGGACCAAGTCGGCGAAGACCGCCAACGCGATCGCCGCCGAGGTCGAGACCGGGATGATGTCAATCAACCACGTCGGCCTCGGCATCCCCGAGGTGCCGTTCGGCGGCGTCAAGGATTCGGGCTATGGCTCCGAGGGCGGCTCCGAGGCGATCGAGCCCTACCTGAACCCGAAGTTCGTGACCCAGGCCGGGCTCTAGGAGCGCTGCACGGAGACCGGCACCGCCGCCGCGCTGCCGGAACTCGCATGGCCTCCCCGCCCGCGTCGCGGCGATCCGACCTTCGCGGCGCGGCACGTCTCGCCACCGATGCCACGACCGGCCTGGCCGACCTGGTCGAAGCGATGCACGAGCGCATCGCTCGCCCGCCCGGCCTCGAGCCGGCGGCAGCAGGGCGGACGCGAGGCATCACCGGCCTGGTCTACAAGAACGTCCGCGGCGTCGCGCGGCTGGTCGGCGGCAGCATCGACGCACTGCTCGGCCTGCTGGGTCCGGCGCTGGGCCCGGAGCGCGACCCGCCGGCCCGCCCGAACGCGAAGCGCGAGGCGCTCGTCGCCGCGCTGAACGGCGTGCTCGGCGACTACCTCGCCGCCACCGACAACCCGCTGGCGACGCCGCTGGCGCTGCGCAGCGAAGGCCAGACGCTGCGGCTCGAGAGCGCGGCACTGGCGCGGCGCCTGCCGGAGGCCGGCGGGCGCGTGCTGGTTCTTGCGCATGGCCTGTGCATGGGCGATCTGCAATGGCGGCGACAGGGCCACGACCACGGCGCCGCGCTCGCCCGCGACCTCGGCTACACGCCGGTCTATCTGCAGTACAACAGCGGCCGGCATGTTTCGCTCAACGGCCGCGCCTTCGCCCGCGAGCTCGAGCAACTGATCGGCCAATGGCCGCGGTCGCTCGAGCGGCTCGCGATCCTCGGGCACAGCATGGGCGGCCTCGTGGCTCGCAGCGCCTTGCATTGCGCCCGGCTGGAAGGCCATCGCTGGCCGGCCCGGCTCGACGATCTGGTGTTCCTCGGCACGCCGCATCACGGCTCGCCGCTGGAACGTGCCGGCCACTGGGCTGACGTGGTGCTGGAGGCGACGCCCTACGCGGCGCCGTTCGCCCGGCTGGGCAAGGTGCGCAGCGCCGGCATCACCGACCTTCGCCACGGCAACCTGGTCGATGAAGACTGGGTCGGGCGCGACCGCTACGCGCCCCGCGGCGGCGATCGCCAGCACCTTCCCCTGCCCGACGGGGTGCGCTGCTATGCCATCGCGGCAAGCCTGGCGGCCAAAGGCAGCGCCGCGCGACGGCTCGGCGACGGCCTGGTGCCGCTCGCCAGCGCGCTCGGCCGGAATCGCGATCCGGCGCGGGCGCTGCATTTCGCCAAGGACCGGCAGTGGATCGGGTACGACATGGGCCACCTCGACCTCTTGAGCCGGCCCGAGGTCTACGCCCGGCTGCGGGAGTGGTTGGCCTGAGGCTAGACTGATCGCCCCGCTTCCCGAATATCGCCGTGCACGCCGAGCAGAACGAACTGATCACCCGCATCGGCCCGGGCACGCCCTGCGGCGACCTGATGCGCAGCTACTGGCAGCCGGCGGCGCTGGTCGACGAGTTCGACCCGCGGCTCGACCCGCGCATGGCCGCGCGTCCGGTGAAGGCGGTGCGCCTCCTCGGCCAGGACCTGGTGCTGTTTCGCGACGGCCAGGAGCGCTGGGGCCTGATCGACCGGGCCTGCCCGCATCGCGGCGCCGACCTGAGCTTCGGCCGCCTCGAGGCCGAGGGCTTGCGCTGTCCGTTCCACGGCTGGAAGTTCGCGGTCGACGGCAGCTGCCTCGAGACGCCGGCCGAGCCGCCGGGCTCGACCCTGTGCACCCGGATCCGCCAGCGCAGCTATCCGACCCGGGTCCGCTCGGGCGTCGTCTTCGCCTGGCTGGGCCCCGAGGGCTCGGTGCCGCCGGAGTTGCCCGCGTTCGACGCCTTCATCGCGCCGGCGAGTCACAGCTTCGCCTTCAAGGGCCTCTGGCACTGCAACTGGCTGCAGGCTTTCGAGGTCGGCATCGATCCGGCGCATCCGTCGTTCCTGCACCGCTACCTCGAGGACGAGTCCTCGCTCGAAGCCGCCTACGGCCGGCAGTTTCGTGCCGCCAGCGCCGGCGAGGTGGGGGGAGAGCGCTGGCCGATGACGCGCGTGATGCGCGAGTTCTGCCAGCCCGAGATCCGCTTCGAGAACGTCGCCGAGGGGCTGCTGCGCCTGACCACGCTCCGGCCGATGACCGACGAGCTGACGCACGTGCGGGTCACCCACGCCGCCTTCCCCGCGACTTTCGTGATCCCGCTCTCCGAGACGATCACGATCACGCAGATGCACGTGCCGGTCGACGACACCCGCACCTACTGGTACAGCTTCTTCACCAGCTTCGACGCGCCGCTCGACAAGGAGACGATGCGTGCCCAGCGCCTGGCCTGCGTCTCCCTTCCCGACTACGCGCCGCTCAAGGGCCGGCACAACCACTGGGGCTTCGACCCCGAAGAGCAGCGCAACCGCACCTATCTCGGCATGGGCGAGGAAGACATCAACCTGCACGACCAGTGGGCGGTGGAGAGCATGGGCGCGATCCAGGACCGCACCCGGGAGCACCTCGGCACCACCGACAAGGTGATCATGGCCAACCGGCGCAGCTTGCTGAAGGCGATCGAGACAGTGCGCACCGGCGGCCGGCCACCGATGGCGCCGGCAAGCGAGACCGAAGCGGCGGCGCTGACGGGTCCGGACACGATCGACTGCATCGCGCCCGCCGCCGGCTGGGAAGCGCATTGGGCGAGCGCCGCGGCGGCCAAGCGCATCGGGGCGGCCTGGCTGCCCGCGGTGGCGGCCGGGCCGGTGCTCGAGGGCTCTTCGGCTTGAGCGCGCAAGCGCGATGAACTTCGCAGCAGCCTGCGGCGTGGCCGACGCCGCGCGTGCCGCCGCGTGCGAGGCGGTCGCACGACGGATGCGCGACGAAGGCGTCGCCCGCGTTCGCATCGGCTGGTGCGACACCCACGGCATCCTCCGCGGCAAGACGCTGACGGCGGCCGCCGTGCCGCGCGTGCTCGCGAGCGGCATCGGCATGGCGAGCACGATCCTGCTCAAGGACACCTCCGATCGCACTGCGTACCGCGTGTTCGAGCCCGGCGCCACCGCCGGCCTGCCCGGCTTCGGCTTCGCCAACAATCTCCTGCTCCTGCCCGACCCGGCGAGCTTTCGCGTCCTGCCGTGGGCCCCGGGCACCGGCTGGATGCGGGCCGAAACCTGGTTCGACGATGCGACGCCGGTGCCCATCGACACGCGTCGCATCCTCCGCGGCGCGCTCGGCCGCCTCGCCGAAGCAGGCTACGGCCTTACCTGCGGGCTCGAGGTCGAGTTCCATATCTATCGTCTCGACGATGCGCTGCGCGATGCGGCTTCCCTCGATCCCGAGCGCGCCGCCTGGCCGGGCGAGCCGCCGACGATGACGATGATCCATCCCGGCTACAACCTGCTCGCCGAGGGCTGGGCCGACCGCGCCGACGAGCCCCTTCGCATCGTCCAGCACACCGCCGAGGGCCTGGGGCTTCCGCTCGCCTCGCTCGAGATCGAGCTCGGGCCGAGCCAGGTCGAGGCGGTGTTCGACGCCACCGATGCGCTGACCGCGGCCGACCAGATGGTCGCTTTCCGCAACGGCGTGACCCAGGCCCTGCGCCGCGCCGGCTATCACGCCAGCTTCGTCTGCCGGCCGCCGTTCCCGAACGTGATGGCGAGCGGCTGGCATCTGCACCAGTCGCTGCGCGACCTGAAGAGCGGCGCCAACGCCTTCGTCCGCGACGCGCCGGCGACGGGCAGCGGCGCCAGCGACGCGCAGCATGTCCTTTCCGCCGTGGGCGCGTCGTGGCTCGCCGGACTGCTCGAGCACGGCCGGGCGATGGCGCCGTTCTGCAACCCGACGATCAACGCCTACGGGCGCTTCCGGCCGAACGCGATGGCGCCGAGCGCCGTGTGCTGGGGCCGCGACAACCGCGGCGCGATGCTGCGCGTCCTCGGCCGGGCCGGCGACGCGGCGACGCGGATCGAGAACCGGATCGGCGAGCCGAGCGCCAACCCCTACCTCTACATCGCCGCGCAGATCTATTCCGGGCTCGACGGCCTGGCGCGCGGCTTGGCCGCACCGCCGGCGACAGTGGCGCCGTACTCGCAGGGCGACGCGGACACCGCTGGCCGCCTGCCGGCCAGCCTCGGCGAGGCGCTCGATGCGCTCGCCGCCGACGAGCGCCTGGTGGCCGCGTTCGGCGCGCCCATCGTCGCCTGGCTGACGCAGGTGAAGCGCGCCGAGCTCGCGCGCCACGACCAGGCCGACGACAAGGACGCCTGGCAGGCGCGCGAGTACTTCAGCCGCTTCTAGCTCTCGGTGAAGACGATCCCGATCCACCTGATCGAGGCCGACGGCCGGGTGCACGACCTGCAGGGCAAGCCGGGGCAGAGCCTGATGCGCGCCGCCGTCGACGCCGGCATCGAGGGCATCAAGGCCGATTGCGGCGGGCTCATGACCTGCGCCACCTGCCACGTCTACATCGACGAGGCCTGGGCGGAGCGCCTCCCGGAGCCCTCGGCCGACGAGAACGCGATGCTCGACATGACGGCCGCGGAGCGCCGGCCGACGAGCCGCCTGAGCTGTCAGATCGTGCTCGACGAGGAGCTCTCGGGCCTGACGGCGGGCATACCCGACACCCAGTACTGAAGCCGAGCCGCGACAATCCGCACCGCGCCGCCACGACAAGAACAGCCCGCCTTGCGCTCGCTCCAACCGCTCGCCAAGCTCTGCGCCATCCTGGCGGGCGTGCTGCTCACCGCAGTGACGCTGATGACCTGCGTCAGCCTGATCGGCCGCAATCTGATCGGCATGACGATCGTCGGCGACTTCGAGCTGGTGGGCGCCGCAGCCGGTGCGGCGATCGCCCTCTTCATGCCGTGGTGCCAGGCGCAGCGCGGCAACATCATCGTCGACTTCTTCACCGCCAAGGCCTCGCCGCGCACCACCGATCGGCTCGACCGCTTCGGCGCCCTGCTGCTCGCCCTGGTGATGGCGCTCCTCGCCTGGCGCACCACGCTCGGCGGCATCAACGCCTGGAAGTCGGGCTCGGGCACGATGCTGATCGGCTTTCCCGAGTGGGTGATCTACGTCGTCATGGTGCCGCCGCTGGCGCTGACCGCGGCGATCGGCCTCCTCCAGGCCTGGCGGGGCTTCCCGCCGCCGATCAAGGAGTGACATGACGCCGCTGGCGATGGCGGGCCTGATCTTCGGCCTGATGCTCGTGCTGATGGCGCTGCGCACGCCGATCTCGATCGCCATGTTCGTCGCCGGCTCGATCGGCTACGTCTCGCAGGCCGGCTGGGTGCCGTTCTCCAGCTTCCTCAACACCCAGGCCTTCGCCCGGTTCGCGAGCTACGACCTCTCGGTGATCCCGCTGTTCATCCTGATGGGCAACTTCGCCACCCAGGGCGGCATCTCCAAGGCGCTGTTCGAGTTCGCCAGCGTCGTCATGGGCCGCTTCCGCGGCGGCCTGGCGATGGCCGCGGTGCTCGCCTCCGGCGCCTTCGGCGCGATCTGCGGTTCCTCGGTGGCGACGGCAGCGACCATCACCTCGGTGGCGCTGCCCGAGATGCGCCGCCACGGCTACTCCGGGCGGCTCGCCACCGGCACGCTGGCCGCCGGCGGCACGCTCGGCATCCTGATCCCGCCCTCGGTGCCGCTGGTGATCTACGCCATCCTCGCCGAGCAGAACATCGCCAAGCTGTTCGCCGCGGCGATGGTCCCCGGCATCATCGCCATGGTCGGCTACATCATCGCGATCGCGATCTACGTGCGGGTCGTGCCGGGCCAGGCGCCAGAAGGAGACGAGGTCCGCGCCCGGCTGACGATGCAGTCGCTCTCGGGCATCGTGCCGATCGCGGTGATCTTCATCGTCGTCTTCGGCGGCATCTATGGCGGCATCTTCTCGCCCACGGAGGGGGCGGGCGTCGGCGCCGCCTCGACCTTCTTCGCCGCCCTGATCAAGCGCGAGATCACCTGGAAGAAGTTCCGCCACTGCTTCTACGCCACCGCCGAGACCTCGGCCATGATCTTCCTGATCTTCATCGGCGCCGACCTGATGAACTCGGCCCTGGCGCTCACCCAGGTGCCGGCGCAGCTTGCCGGCGTGGTCCAGGCCTGGGGCCTCTCCCCGGTGATGGTGGTGGTGGCGATCATGCTGTTCTACGTCGTCCTCGGCGCGGTGATGGACGAGCTGTCGATGATCCTGCTGACGATCCCGATCTTCTTCCCGATGATCATGGGCCTGGACTTCGGCATGCCCAAGGAATCG